>LIBD01000069.1 GCA_001437855.1 Actinobacteria bacterium BACL4 MAG-120820-bin23
CGATAACTATCTAGAGTAAAACTTGGATTTCCAAAAGCTGTCCACCATCCAGTATTAAAGACATCATCTTTTGATCTAAATGATGTGACCAGCAAACTCAAACTTGGAATAAACCACAAAAGAGTAATAAACCAAACAATGACTGTTGCCGATTTTGAGGCAAAGAGTTTTTTGGCTGGATTGCCCTGGGTAAGTCCGCGGCTACTCATTTATTTGACCGCTCTCTTCTTAGGGATCGAATGTTGTAGATAAAGATTGGTGTAACACTTAGGAAAAGCATCACAGCTAGCGCCGAGCCTTTACCAGCATCAAACTGGACGAATATCTGTGAGTACATTTCATTTGCAAGAACCGAAGTACCGAAGTTTCCACCGGTCATTGTTCTTACGATGTCGAATAGCTTGAGTGATGCCACAACCATGGTGGCCAAAACAACCACAAAAGTCGTTCGCACCATTGGAAAAGTCACACCTCTAAATAACTTCCAACCGGTTGCTCCATCTAGCGCAGATGCTTCAAGCACATCTGTTGGTACTCCCTTAATAGCCGCAGATAAAATGACCATCGCAAAACCGGTCTGTGTCCATATAAAGACAACCATCAGCAAAAGCGTATTAAGGGGTTTTACGAGCAACCAGTTGCTGGGACCGAAACCAATTGCCTGCACGATGGCACTGAGCAAACCAATCTGCGAATCTCCTGGATCACGGTATTCATACATGAATTTAAAAATAATACTTGCGCCAACAAATGAAATAGCCATCGGCATAAAAATTAGTGATTTAGGTATTGACTCACCGCGCATGCGATCGAGCATGACTGCAAGATAAAGTCCAAGAGCGGTAGTAAATAGTGGTGTCAAAATTGTCCAGAGCGCCGTATTAAACAAAACAGTACGAACGCCAGGATCTGTAGCTATCCAGGCATAGTTTTCAAATCCAACAAAGCCATCTGAATTTGGGTTCATAAAACTAAATAAAATAGTGCGACCTGTAGGAATCACAAGGCCAGCAAGTAAGAGAATAATGGCTGGGGCTAAAAATACTACAAGTGCGATAGGACGTGCTTTTTTACCATTTACTAAACCCGCAATAACAAAAATGACTGCCAATATGATGAAAAAGGCAGCCATTGCAGTAAACAGTGAAGTGACTTTAGGAAGATTAGTGGCAATAAACCCACTCATACTGCCCTCCTAAAGATTGATTTTTAGTTAACAGTTAATTCTAAGGTACACGCTAGTAAGTGTGCGACCCGTTAAAAACTAAGTTTTTAACGGGTCGCACTTACTTATTTGGAACTAAGTTGAGAAATTAACTTAGCTCTTTGGCCATGCAGCATCAAGTGCCTTAGTTACTGCGGCAATTGACTTTCCTTCTGCAAACCATGCTGTGAACTCAGTCCACATCTTTCCTGCACCAATTGATGCTGGCATGATGTCTGAACCATCAAAGACTGCAGTTGCATTCTTGTTTGATAGGTACTGAGCTGACAAACGCTGGATTGGATCCTTGTACTTAAACAAAGGCACTCCGTTGTTTGCAGTTGCCCAACCACCCTCTGCAACCTTTGCTGTTGCAAACTCAGCTGAAGACAAGTAAGCCTGAACTGCTGCAACCTCTGGACGTGATGCAAATGCACCAACAAACTCACCAGCAGTCAAGATTGGAGTCTTAACCTTTGGATTTGTTCCAGGTAGGTAGAAGGCATAAACATCGCCATCTGCAGCAATGATGTTCTTCTCAGGGAACTGACCTGCGTAGAAAGAAGCCTGCTGCAACATCATGCACTTACCTGTAGGAATACCTTGTCCTGCATCCTGGAAAGTTGTTGTTGCGATCTTCTTTACGTTGCCAACCCACTTAGGGTTCTGCATCCATCCGGCAACCTTCTTCATTGCTGATTTAATACGTTTATCTGAGAACTTGACCTTGTTTGTAGTCCAGTCTGCATAAACCTTAGCTCCGTGCTCACGCAAAACCATCTGCTCTACCCAGTCAGTTGCTGGCCAACCAGTTGCTCCACCTGAACCGATGCCACCGCAGAATGCTGTCTGCTTCTTAGCAGCCATGCGATTTGCAAGTGTTGTTAGTTGAGTCCAAGTTGTTGGAACTGTGTAACCATTCTTTGCGAACTGCTTTGGTGAGTACCAAACCAATGACTTAAGGCTTGAACCTAGAGGTGCAGCGTAGAACTTTCCGTCCACTGATCCTAGATTCTTGTATCCCTTAGTCCAATACTTATCTACGTTTGCTACTACTGATGCAGGTGCAGGAAGAACTTTTCCTGTCTCCACCATCTTTGCGAGCAAACCTGGCTGTGGGAATACAGCTAGATCTGGTGCTGTACCGCCAGCAACACGTACTGGAAGCTGTGCTTCGAACTGGTTTGTGCCAGTGAAGTTGATTGTAATTCCTGTGCATGTTTCAAAGTCTTTCCATACTTTCTGGAAAGTTGACTTCTCTGGGTCAAGAATTGACGTATTGAATTCAACAGTCTTTCCAGTGTGCTTTCCATATGATGCATATGGTGCGCAATCCACTGCCGCTGCAGCTGGTGCTGCAACTGTTACTAATGATGCAACTAGAGTTGTTGCTGCAATTCCCGCAGTTGCGAGTAGTTTTTTCTTGCTAATGAACATAGATACTTCCTTTTCGGAATCATTTCGGAGCGAAAAAGTCTCCCGCCCGAGTGGCTAAATTCTTGTGGGGATGGCCCCTCACCGCAATTCTCCACCTGACGGGGGCCGTGTACCAAGGTAACGATTTTGTTATAAATCCAACCTCAGCCAACACCCAGCCTTTTTTACCGCTTAATCCAAACCGTGGTTCCGGCCGGCAACCTGCCATCGGTTATTGGCGCAGAAGACAACAAAATCTCTCCCTGTGGAATCAAATAATCACTGCCTTCAAAATTGATTAAACAGTTCCAACCATTAGGGCGAGAAAAATGTAGCACTTCTGCGTTGCCGGTTTCATGCCAGGTAATCAGCTCTTCGCAGATTAACTCTTTTCTTTTCTGCAGCGCTCTTTGATATGTTGATAATGCAGATTCAGCTTTTCCTGACTGCACGTTAACTGCATAATCTTTAAACCAAGCAGGTTGTGGAAGATGTGATGCACCTGTACTAAAGCCAAAGTAATCTGCCTGTGCATTCCACGGCAGTGGCACCCGAGAACCATCGCGTCCCTTATCAACCTTTAGATTCTTTAGATACTGTGGATCTTGAATCATTGACTCAGGAATATCTGTTACCTCGTGTAAACCCAACTCTTCACCTTGATATAGGTATGTAGAACCAGGCAGCGCCAAAATAAACAACGTTGCAGCCAGCGCTCTCCTTGTCCCAGATTCTTTATCAAGGGGAGCAGATGTTCCATCTGAGAGCATCCACAATTTTCTATCGACAGATTTATCCAGTCCTAATTTTGTTGCATGTCTAATCTGATCGTGATTAGACAAACACCATGTGCACGATGAGCCATTAACCTTTGCCAGCTCTATCGCCTCCGCAACACTTTCTTTATAGGATCTAGCAGTAAATGGTATAAAGATAAATCTAAAGTCAAAGCACTGTCCTAAAGTCTCTTCACTTGCATATAGCGGAACCCGCTCTGGAAGCACATTTGCCTCTGCCACAGCCACCTTTGGTGGATCGTATTGATTAAAGAGTTTTCGCCACTTTCGATAGACATCAAAGACTTCATTTCGATCGGCAAGAATTCCATTGCCATCTGCAGGTCTATCAACCTCGTGTTCTAATGTGTTTCGCATTCTAAATGGTTCACTCAGATCTTTCTTTAAACCATGTGCCACATCGATTCGAAAACCATCAACGCCACGATCTGCCCAAAACTTTAAAGTCTTTAAGAAATCTTCTTCAATTTCTGGGTTATCCCAGTTCCAATCTGGTTGCTCTGGGGCGAAGTAATGTAAAAACCATTGATTGTGCTTTCCACCAAATGTGGACTCATGAGTCCAGGCAGAGGGTGCAAAATGTGAGACCCAATCTGTTGGTGGTAGTTCTCCGTTTTCACCACGCCCATTTCGAAATATAAATCTATTTCTCTCCAATGAATTTGGAAGTGAAGTGATTGCATCCTGAAACCACTGGTGCAGATAAGAGCAATGGTTAGGGACAATGTCTACAAAAATTCGAATCCCAGCCTTATGTAAAGCAGCCAACATCTCATCAAAGTCGGCCAGGGTTCCAAGTTTTGGATCTACATCTCGATAATCAGAAACATCGTATCCACCATCTACTAAAGGAGATGGATAAAAAGGACTGAGCCAGACAGCATCAATGTTCAGAGACTTTAAATAATCAATTCGTGAGGTGATTCCCTTGAGATCGCCAATTCCATCTGCATTTGAATCGACAAAGCTTCGTGGATAAATCTGATAGACAACTGCTTGGCGCCACCAGTTTTTATCTTGATATCGGCTAACTGGCTGACCTGTTGATTGCACGCCCTAAAGTTACACGCACTGACACTGAATTTATAGGAAATCACGCACAACCTAATTTATCTGGCTATATCTCCAACTCAATGATGCAGCAATTGCCACCCACACTTGATAGGGCACCACAGCAAGGGCCAAAGGAACTGAGATAGTAAACAAGATATAGGTCATAGGCAGTGTCAGAACAGCGGTAGCAATAAGTGCGATAGCTGCAACCGTTAGGTTATGTGGGCGATAGAACTGATATGCCCACACAAGAGCTGCAAAGACAGAGAGTGCGAAAAAGGCCATGTAGGTAAGTGCAACTGGTTTAGATGCTCTTTGGCCTATAGCAAAGGCTGCAATACCAAGAACAACAAAGTTATAGGGCCAGATAATTCCAAATATAAAACTTGGCGGCTGCCACGATGGTTTATTGAGATTGTTATACCAACTATCGCCTGTATTAACCCAAAG
>LIBD01000070.1 GCA_001437855.1 Actinobacteria bacterium BACL4 MAG-120820-bin23
CAATTCAAAATGTGACCGACCAAGCGTATGTAATGCTGCGGAAACTCTTTTGGTTGATAAGCAGATATCTGATCAGTTCTTACCACTTGCGCTAAAAGCGTTAACAGATACAAGCGTGATAATTAATACCGATTCAGAGAGCAAATTAGTCGCAGATAAAATTGGTATCCAAGCAAAATTAGCTAGCAAAGACTCTTGGTCAACAGAGTATGGAACGTTAGAAATAAACGTTGCCCAAGTAGATGGTGTAATGGGTGCAATTGACCATATAGCTAAATTTGGTACCAAGCACACAGAGGCGATAGTGGCCCAGGATGATTTAGCCATATCAACATTCACATCTTTAAATGATTGTGCGGCGGTAATGATTAATACTTCAACACGATTTACCGATGGTGAACAAATGGGATTTGGGGCTGAGATCGGAATTTCTAATCAAAAAATGCATGCCCGAGGCCCTATGGGACTAGAACAGATGACTACTACAACTTGGATCGTTAGCGGAAACGGCCAAATTCGCAACTAAATTTTCACCAGTTATACTCACCGATTATGTCTGCAATCTCCCGCGATGAAGTCGCCAACTTAGCCAGACTAGCTCGAATATCAATGAGCGATGCTGAACTAGATCACCTAGCAACTGAAATGGATGTGATTCTTGGTGCAGTAGCGCGGGTTCAAGAGGTAGCAGGTAAAGATGTACCACCAACCTCACACCCATTAGAGGTTAGTAACGTTGTTAGAGAAGATCAGGTAGTTCCAAGTCTTACGCCGAGTGAAGCATTATCTGGTGCACCAGCAAGTCATGAGCAAAGATTTAAAGTTCCGCAAATTTTAGGCGAAGAATAAATGATGATTAGAGATTCAGCTGCAACTATGGCTGCTGCTTTAGCTAAAAAAGAGATAAGTGCAGTAGATCTTGCTAATCAGCATTATGAACAGATTGCAGCTGTAGATAAAGATGTCCATGCCTTTTTGTATTTAGATAAGGAAGGTGCATTAGCGCAAGCAGCTGAGGTTGATAAGAAGCGAGCTGCGGGTGAGAAATTATCACCGCTGGCTGGAGTACCACTTGCATTAAAAGATGTATTAACTCAAAAGGGAGTGCCGACTACTTGTGGCTCTAAAATCTTAGAAGGATGGCGGCCACCATATGATGCGACTGTCGTAACAAAATTAAAAGAAGCTGGCATTATTATTTTAGGCAAAACTAATATGGATGAGTTTGCCATGGGTTCATCAACTGAAAACTCAGCTTATGGCCCAACAAAAAATCCTTGGGATTTAACTAGAATTCCTGGCGGATCAGGTGGCGGATCATCAGCTTCCTTGGCAGCATTTGAAGCTCCGCTTGCGATTGGAACTGATACCGGCGGATCAATTAGACAACCAGCAGCAGTAACTGGCACGGTTGGGGTTAAGCCAACTTATGGTGGCGTTTCAAGATATGGCTTAGTTGCATTTTCATCCTCACTTGATCAAGCCGGTCCTTGCGCAAGAACTGTTCTCGATACAGCTTTATTGCACCAAGTCATCGCAGGCTTTGATCCAAAAGATTCAACAAGCATTAATCAAAATGTGCCAGATATAGTAGCTGCAGCTAAGAAGCAAGATATAAAAGGAATGAAAATTGGTGTGGTTAAGCAGTTATCAGGTAATGGATATCAAAAGGGAGTCGAAAATAAATTTAAAGAATCATTAGATGAATTAGTTAAATTAGGAGCTGAAATTGTCGAAGTTTCATGCCCGAATTTTGAGTATGCATTAGCTGCCTATTATTTAATTGCTCCAAGTGAGTGCTCATCCAACCTAGCTAGATTTGATTCAATTCGATTTGGCTTACGGGTTGGAGATGATGGATCAAAGAGCGCAGAAGAGGTAATGAATTTAACTAGAGCAGCTGGATTTGGACGAGAGGTTAAACGCAGAATTATTCTTGGTACCTACGCGCTTTCCTCTGGTTACTACGATGCTTATTATGGTTCAGCACAAAAGGTAAGAACTCTAATTAAGCGAGATTTTGAGTCAGCCTTTACTAAATGTGATGTTTTGGTTTCACCTACGGCGCCAACAACCGCTTTTAAAATCGGTGAGAAAACTAATGACCCATTAGCTATGTATTTAAATGATATTGCAACTATTCCAGTGAACATGGCTGGAATTGGTGGAATGAGTCTGCCATGTGGCTTAGCTGAAGAAGATAACCTGCCGGTTGGCTTTCAGATCATGTCACCTGCCATGAAAGATGATCGCATGTATTTAGTAGGCGGAGCTTTAGAGGCAGCACTAATTGATAAGTGGGGTAAAACAATTCTAGATTTTGCACCAAAATTAGTAGGTTCAAAATGAGTCTAAATTATGAGCAAGCTGTCGAAAAATATGAACCTACTTTAGGACTTGAAGTTCATGTGGAGCTAAACACTAAATCAAAGATGTTTTGTGGCTGCGCGACAGAGTTTGGTGCTCAACCAAATACTCAAACCTGCCCAGTTTGCCTAGGTCTTCCAGGCTCACTTCCAGTTGTAAATAAGAAAGCTATTGAAAGTACGATTTTAATTGGCTTGGCACTTAACTGCACGATTGCACCATATTCTCGGTTTGCAAGAAAGAATTATTTTTATCCAGATATGCCTAAGAATTTCCAAACATCACAGTATGACGAACCAATTTGTGTGAATGGATATTTAGATGTTGAGATAGAAACCGATGATGGAAGTAAGAGTTTTAGAGTGGAGATAGAGCGAGTTCATATGGAGGAGGACACTGGTAAATCTCTACATGTTGGCGGCTCAACTGGGCGAATTCATGGCGCTGATTACTCACTTTTAGATTACAACCGAGCAGGTATTCCGTTAGTTGAGATAGTTACCAGAATTATTCCAAATACAGGCAAATATGCCCCACAAGTTGCCAGAGCATATGTAGCTTCACTGCGCGATATTTTGCGTGGCCTAAAAGTCTCTGATGTAAAAATGGAACAAGGCTCTCTTCGCTGTGATGTTAATTTATCGCTATCTGAGATTAATAGTGGCAAACTTGGAACCAGAAGTGAAACTAAAAACGTAAACTCATTACGCTCTGTTGAGCGCGCAGTAAATGGTGAATTTATTAGACAAGCAAACCGATTAACTAGTGGTGAGCGAATAATTCAAGAGACTCGACACTTTTTAGAAGAAAGTGGTCAAACTCGACCTGGTAGATCTAAAGAGCAGGCAGAGGATTATCGATACTTTCCTGAACCAGATTTAGTTCCGGTGATTCCTGATAATAAGTGGATTGAAGAGCTTCGTAAAACACTTCCAGAGAAACCATCTGATCGACGCAAGCGATTACAACAAGCTTGGTCTGTACCAGATAAAGAAATGTCTGCCATAGTGAATGCAGAATTACTAGATACAGTTGAAGAGACTGTATTACTTGGCGCAGATCCAACCAAGGCAAGATCTTGGTGGCTAGGTGAAATCTCTAGAATTGCAAATGATCGATCAGTTTTTCCGACAGAATTGATTTCAGTTAAAGATGTTTATCAAATCATCACACTTATCAGCCAAGGTGAACTAACTGATAAGTTGGCAAGACAGGTAGTTGAAGGTGTGATTGCTGGGGAGGGTTCACCTGCAGATGTGATTACAAAGCGGGGGCTTAAAGTTGTGTCAGATGATTCTCAGCTCATGAAGGCTATCGAGGATGCCATTGCTGCTGCACCTGAAACAGCAGATCGGGTTCGGGGTGGAAATATTCCAGCCGCTGGTGCGCTAATTGGTTCGGTTATGAAAGCAACTGGTGGTAAAGCCGATGCGGCTAAAGTGAGAGAATTATTATTAAAGCACTTAGGGCAATAAACTAATCTCATGAGCGAAAAAAATCCGCCTAATAAAATGAAGCCTAGATCAGGCTTAGTAACCGATGGTTTAGAAAGAGCACCTGCTCGCGGAATGCTTCGCGCAGTTGGTATGCAGGATGAAGATTTTAAAAAAGCTCAAATTGGAATCGCATCCTCTTGGAATGAAATCACCCCATGTAATCTTTCATTAGATCGGTTAGCTAAAGCATCTAAAAAAGGTGTGACAGCTGCTGGTGGTTTTCCAATGCAATTTGGAACTATTTCAGTTTCTGATGGAATTTCAATGGGGCATGAAGGCATGCATTTCTCATTAGTATCTCGAGAAATTATTGCCGATTCGGTTGAGGCAGTTATGCAGGCTGAGCGGTTAGATGGCATGGTTACATTTGCTGGCTGCGATAAATCTTTACCAGGCATGATGATGGCAGCAGCCAGATTAGATGTGGCCTCAGTTTTTGTTTATGCCGGTTCAATCATGCCGGGCAAGGTTGACGGCAGAGATGTAACAATTATTGATGCATTTGAAGCGGTAGGTGCTTGTGCTCGAGGATTAATTTCACAAGAAGAGGTAGACAAAATTGAACGTGCTATCTGTCCTGGAGAGGGTGCATGTGGCGGTATGTACACCGCTAACACCATGGCTGCTGTAGGTGAAGCTATTGGATTATCACTACCTGGATCTGCCTCACCACCATCAATTGATCGTCGAAGAGATGATTATGCAGTTAAATCTGGCGCTGCAGTAGTTGAGCTAATTCGCAGCGGTATCACTACTAGACAAATATTGACTAAAAAAGCTTTTGAGAATGCAATCACAATTGTGATGGCATTAGGTGGTTCTACCAATGCAGTTTTGCATCTTTTAGCAATAGCCCATGAGGCTGAGGTGGATTTAACCTTGGAAGATTTCCAACGAGTTGGTGCAAAGGTGCCACTACTTGGTGACCTAAAGCCATTTGGAAAATATGTAATGACAGATGTGGATCGAGTAGGCGGAATTCCAGTTGTGCTCAAAGCCTTATTTGATGCCGGCCTAATTCATGGGGATTGCTTAACTGTTACTGGTAAGACC
>LIBD01000071.1 GCA_001437855.1 Actinobacteria bacterium BACL4 MAG-120820-bin23
GCCTAGCGTCGTAATGAGAGAAGAAAATCCCAACTTTGTAACCAGGAATCCAACAAATAGCCCACATGCAACTCCAGTGGTGACGCTTGCTAAAAACGCCAACCAAAAATTGTAATCAGTGGCAGTCAGAGTCAAAGAAAAAATCAACCCAGTCAGCGCCAACGTTGAGGGAAAAGAAAGATCAATTTCGCCAGATACAGTGACAAATACCAGCGAAAGACCCATGATGATGAAAAGAGGAAGAGAGAGAAAAACGGCGGTAAACATCCCGACTTGCAAGAAGACATCTGGGGCAAAATAGATAAAGACAGCCATCATCATGAAGTAAAAACCAGATGCTCCAAGAACAGGCTTGAAACGATCAGGGATTACTATTTTCTTTACTGTTACGTTATCAATTGCCATCAGACACTTCCTTTCTTAGCAACATCTCGTAGCATACTTATAAACTCATCAGCGGTCGTATTCCCCTTAGGTCCATCAAAGACCAATCGGCCACGGTCAAGAATTACAAATCTATCGGCGACAGCATGAGCATCCCAAGGATTATGGCTGATAAAAATCACCGATCTCCCTTGAGCTTTCAAATTAAGAATAAATTCCATAACTTCGGCCTGCTCAGATAGCGCCATCGCCGTTGTTGGTTCATCCAACATAACCAGGCTGCTGTCAAAAAGAATTGCGCGCGAAATAGCAACGCCTTGGCGCTCTCCTCCGGAAAGTTTTAACACAGGAGAGTGAGGAGTCCACACCTTTGAGGTATACCCAATCTTTCGCATTAGAGCTTCGGTTTCCTTGATTTGCTCTTTTCTCTTTACAAATCCAAAACGATTCACCAGCTCCCGACCCATAAAGACATTTGCATAAATACTCTGCTGCTCGGAAAGTGCTCTATTTTGATGCACTGTCTCGATGCCCAATTTTCTTGCCTTGGCAGCGTTCCAATTTTTTTGTTCTTGACCACGCAAAATAATCTTTGCGCCATCATCTGCACTCTCAGTTCCTGAGATGATCTTTGTTAAGGTCGTTTTTCCGGCTCCGTTATCGCCGACAAGTGAAACTATCTCTCCCTCATAGAGCTTTAAATTTATATTTGATAAAGCCTGAACTCGGCCAAAAGTTTTCTCTACACCAATCAATTCAATTAGGGGACTCTTATCCATTTAAACCTCCATAAGCAATCAGGCCGATACAAAATCTAGCAAGACAGGCCATGGCGGCATCAAATCAGATTTGATGCCGCCATCCCTCGTATTACATATAGGTCTCTCTCGAGACCTCTTTTTTAGCGGAAGCCCTTTGGAAGTGCTGCCACTATTTTGTAATTATCAACCGTGACGAATCCAGCAGACGTGTCGACGCTTGAAGGAGCTAGGCCATATACCTTCTGTAGGCAGAGAGAAATGATTGGCAAATATCCCTGCTTGAAAGGCTCTTGGTCAGCAGTTAACTGAACGTGTCCGCTTGCAAAAGCGGCAAGAACGTCTGCTCCGACATCGAAGCCAGCAACTTTAACTTGACCTGGCTCAAGACCTGCTGCCCTGAAGTAAGTTGGAGTTGCGCCCAGCAGAGGACCTTCTGAAACGATAAGTTTCAAGTCAGATCCTGCCGCTTTAATTGCTGCAACTAAAGTTGGAGTGAGAAGGTTTGGATTTCCCGATACGTTCTCGCCGATTGCTTGTAGATTTAGCTCAGTTACCTGAACACCCTTGGCTCTTAGCGCTTTAACAACGCCATCTTCGCGATCAGAGCGACCCTTAACTCCAAAAGTTCCGACGACAATTGCCTTATCGCCTCTCTTGATACCAAAGTCTTTGACAGCTCTATTAGCAAGAGACTGACCCATCTTTCCAAGATTTGCGCCTACGAAACCAGCATTTAGTTCTTTAATCGAACGCTTAGCAGGAACATTTGAAAAGTCGACAGCGATACCAGCTTTCTTTGCATCTTTAGCAGCAGAAAGAATCGCGGCATCACCTGGGTGACCCATGAAAGAAATTGCATCTGGTTTCTTGACTATTTCCTCTTTGAATTGCTGAACCATTTTAGGAAAGTTCCAACCAGAGCTAATGATGGTGACATCTGCGCCAGTATCTGCGGCAGCTTGACGTGCACCTTTTTCTAGAATGTCAGAGAAACTGTCTGCAGTTCCTCCTTTGAAATAACTAATCTTCACGCTGGAGCACCAAGTTCCTGCCGAGCTTTGACTGGACGTTGACACTCCTAGCATGATTGAAGCAACCAAAGCGCCAGATGATGCAAGCGCTATGGCTCGACGGGATTTCTTCATGCCTGTTCTCCTTAACTTATTTACCTATCTGACTTGTCAGATAGGTGTTGGTGGTGAGAGAGTCTGCTCCGCAGGTAGGCCCTTGTCAATGATTTATACGTGAGTATTTTCTTAGGGAGGAATTGAGAGCGATGGAACCACTAGAGGGAAAAGTCATACTCCTTACGGGTGTTGCTGGGGGCATTGGAAAACCTGTTACCAATTTGTTATTAAAGCTGGGCGCCCAGGTTATTGGCGTGGATATTTCCAACCAAGATTCAGTTACGGGTTTACTTGAGCAGCCTAAGATCCTTAGGAGGTAGACAACAGGTGAAAGCATTGCAGAAGAGAATTGGTATAACTCAAGACACTCTTGCCCAGAGCTTAACGGAACGGTTTATTTTTGGCGAAGAAGCTTTAGATGGATTGATGCCCTCAACTAGAATCTTGGCAGAAGAATATGGCGTTTCAAGGTTATTCTTGCGGGAAGTTTTAGCTGGATTACAACGACAAGGACTTATTGAGACTTTTCCGGGTAAGGGTATTTATGTAAGAAAGCCCAGCATGTTAAATGCGGCACGTAACGTACACACCACTATAAGGCAATCCACAGCCACCGCCCGAGATCTAATTGAAGCTAGAGGAAATTTAGAAGAGCAATGTGCCGCGCTTGCCGCGGAGAGAGCAACAACAGAAGATATTGCGCAGATGGAATTTGCGCTGAAGGCTTTAGATGATGCCAATGGACTTATCCCGATGGCCCAAGCCGACATTGCATTTCACTCTCTACTAGCTAAGAGCACCCACAATCCAGTTCTACAAATTATGTTTGGCTCTATCACTACATTGGCTTTTGACACCATGTTAAGAAGTTTATCTGACCCAGAAATCTATAAAGAAGGTGCTCCCCTTCACTACACAATCCTTAAAGCAGTTAAGAATCGTGATGGTTTAGCCGCCAGGAAAGCCATGTCAAAACACATTCACTTGGCTGAAGACTCCTATAAAAATGACTTGGATTGCGAACTTCGTGAAATTGCTCAGCGAATCGTGAAAGATGTACTGCAATCCTCTTTAAGCATTGAGGAGATTCTTAGCTCTGCACTTAAAGATTATTCGGTAGATTTGGGGCAATCGTGAAAATTATTGCAGTCAAACCTTTTTCTCATCCTGAATTTCCTAATTTGGCATATGTTGAAATCCTGACCGATGAAGGCATCGTAGGCTTAGGTGAAACGCATTATTTTGGCTCAACAGTGGCACATTTCATAAGTGACTTCGCAGGTCCGGCGATTTTGGGTAAGGATCCTCTAAATCGAGAAGAAATAGCCAAGACTCTGACTACATACGTTGGCTCTAACGGCTCAGGAGTTGAGACCAGAGCTAGATCTGCCATTGATTTAGCACTTTGGGATATTGCTGGGCAATTTAATAACAAGCCAATTTTCGAATTAATTGGCGGGACCTCTCCCCGCAATCTTCGAATCTATAACACCTGCGCTGGGGTGCAATACATGCGCAAATCAAACCAAAGTTCAAAATCTTGGGGATTAGACAAAGCCGCTAGCAAATACGAAGATCTTGCAGCGTTTATGAGTGATGCTGGACGTTTGGCAACCGAGCTTTTATCTGAGGGCATCACAGCTATGAAAATCTGGCCATTTGATTTACTCGCTGAAAAAAATTGGGGAAAGGAAATTTCCTCTTCTGACTTGAAGTTGGGATTAGAGCCGATTCAAAAAATTCGAGACGCCGTGGGAAAGAAGATGGAGATAATGGTTGAGCTCCATGCACTTTGGTCGCCTAATGCAGCGAAAGAAATAATGTCGGCGTTAAAAGAGTTCGAAATTTTCTGGGTCGAAGATCCCATCTATCCAGATTTACTTGAAGAGTTAGGAGTTCTTCGAGGTAACTCGATGCCAAAAATTGCCCATGGAGAAACAATTGCGAGTAGGAAACGAGTAGAGAGACTTGTTAGGGAGAATCTAATTGATGTGCTCACTCTAGATTTAGGTTGGTGTGGCGGCTTAACCGAAGGCTTAGCTATGGCAAAACTTGCAAAAGAAAATGGCGTACGGATCGCCCCTCATGATTGCACTGGCCCAGTGGGATTGACTTACGGCGCCCACCTATCAACTGCCGATGATAATGCCTTAATTCAAGAGACGGTCAGGTCTTACTACCGCACCTGGTACCCACATCTAGTAGATAGATTGCCACTGATTGAAAATGGTGAATTAAAGTTAAGCATGAGTCCTGGTTTGGGCTTAAAACTACGGGATGAATTTCGTGCCAGTTCTCTTGTTAGCACCACGGCCTAATCATGGCTAATCCAAATTTGAAACGAATTTTCCCACATCCAATAACACTTTCAAAAACTCTTAAGTTTAAAAAAATCACTATTTCAGGGAAAAAACGAAGATTATCCAAAGCGGTAACTATTGAAGACTTGCGCAAGATTGCCAAACGAAGGACTCCTCGCGGCCCTTTTGATTACACAGATGGCGCCGCCGAAAGTGAGAGTTCACTCTCTAGAGCCAGAGCGCTCTACTCAAATCTTGAATTTCGCCCTAATGTTTTAAGAGATGTTTCAAAGCTCGACACTTCAGTAGAAATACTGGG
>LIBD01000072.1 GCA_001437855.1 Actinobacteria bacterium BACL4 MAG-120820-bin23
TTCAGCTATTCCACCAGCCGTAATTGACTCTGCTACTGATAAAGTTTTATTTAATTTAGTAAGTCGTTTAATTACCGATTTTGTAATCACAAATTGACTCATTTTTTGAATGCCTTCCTAAAATAATCTATACCTGTAGCTATAGTTAAATAGATTGCAACTGCCATAAAAATATCTCTTGGTAGGTGTAAAAAGGAAGGTAGTGGCAGAATATAAAAACCAACACCAAAACTTTGGAAGAAGGTCTTTAATTTTCCACCCCTACTAGCTGGAATTACTCCACGCTTTATTACTGCAAATCTTAGGACGGTTACTAAGATTTCCCGAGTTAAGAATATGACTGTTATCCACCAGGAAAAAAGTCCTAATATTGAAGCACTAATTGTGGCGGTGGCCAACATTGCTTTATCTGCAATTGGGTCTAATAACTTTCCAAACTCAGTTATCTGATCTCTATCTCTTGCTAATTTTCCATCTAAAATATCACTTAAGCCAACGATAAAAAATAATAGGAAGGCAATAATTCGCCAAGTATTATCTTCACCGCCATTTTGAAATAGTGCGTAAGCGCAAAATGGTAATGCCAAAATTCGAAAAATCGTAAGTGAGTTGGGTAAATTTGGTCGACTTAAATACTTCATAACACTTGAGCAATCAAATCTACGCCAGAGACCTCGCTGACAACAGCATCTACATATTCACCAACTCGATACTTATTTCTAGATTTAATAAAGGTTGAACCATCAACATCTGGCCCTTGATGTTCAGCTCTACCCTCTTGCTCATCTGCATCCTCAACTAGTACTGAGACTTTCTGGCCAATTCTTGACTCAGCCCGTTGTGTGATTAATTCATCTACTAAAGTTGATAGCTCCGATGTGCGCTCAGAAATAATTTCTGGTTCAACTTTATCGGTAAGTGTTGCACCTTCGGTTTTGTCTTCATCTGAATAACCAAATATTCCAATTGCATCCAATTGTGCTTGAGTTAAGAATTCAATCAGGTCCATAAACTGAGCATCACTTTCACCAGGAAAACCCACAATGAAGTTTGATCTAATGCCTGCCTCAGGATTTAAGGCACGGATTTGAGAGATTAGATGCAAGAATTTTTCACCATCGCCAAATCTTCGCATTTTTCGAAGTAGGTCACCATTTGCATGCTGAAAAGATAAATCAAAATAAGGCACAACCTTTTCGACT
The DNA here is from genome assembly GCA_001437855.1 of Actinobacteria bacterium BACL4 MAG-120820-bin23. GTDB lineage: Bacteria > Actinomycetota > Actinomycetes > Nanopelagicales > Nanopelagicaceae > Nanopelagicus. The sequence goes on from LIBD01000072.1 coordinate 1,203, forward strand.
GAAACCATGGCTTGCAGCAATGTTGGGCGCACCTCTGCTGGCTGGAGGTATGAAAGCCTGATCCGCTTAATATCATTGATTTTAGATAACTCTGGCAGAAGTTTTTCCATCAGCTTTAAGTCCCCAAAGTCTTTTCCATATGAAGTGGTGTTCTCACTGACTAAGTAAATTTCAGAAACTCCATTATCTGCTAGCCATTTTGCCTCTTCAATTATTTCTGTCGGAGTTCTAGAGACAAATGAGCCTCTAAAATAAGGAATAGCACAAAAAGAACATCTCCGATCACAACCACTGGCAATCTTAAGAGGGGCAATTGGGGCATTATCCAAACGTTTTCTAAGTACCGCTCCAAGTGGCACTTGATCACTTATAACTTTACGGCTCTTCTCTTGTTGACGAGAGGTAGGAGAAATTGGGAGCAAAGTTCTTCGGTCTTTTGGTGTATGTGGAGATATTTTTCCACCATCAATAATTGTCGAAAGCCGAGCTGAAATTTCCTGATAATCATCAAAGCCCAAAATAGCATCTGCTTCAGGCAGGGCGGTTGCTAGTTCATTGCCATATCTTTCAGCCATACATCCAACTGCAACCACAGCTTTCGTTACACCGTTTCCCTTTAAGGAATGGGCTTGGATCAAAGCATCAATTGAATCTTTTTTGGCACTTTCAATGAATCCACAAGTATTAATTACTGCAATCTCAGCCTTTGTTGGATCATCAACTAATACCCAACCATCAGCAGCTAATCGACCGGCTAACTCTTCAGAATCTGTCTCGTTGCGCGCGCATCCGAGAGTAACCAGAGCAACGGTGCGAGGTATTTTCTCTTCAGCAAGTTTTGAAATCACGGTGCGCTAAGGATAGCGCCCAAACATTACTTAACTTCTATTTATGACTGAGTTGAACCATTCAGGTCAAAATCTATTCTAGCAACCTCACCAGATACACCGGCTAGGCCAAGATCTGAGCCATTTAGTTCAACTTTAACTACACCCGCATTGCCAATTACTGCCTTTATTAACTCTGGGTCAGAAAATGTTTGAGTTTGACCTGTCAGAATTTGACCATTAAAAATTTCCTCACCGCGTGCATTTGTTAAGCCGACCCAGCTCTTTCCATTAACTGCCGTTAGTACAAGATTTACACCACCAGTACTTGTAGTTAAGGACTCATCAGTTGAAGGTTTCTTATTACTTTCACTGGCTACAACAATTGACTCATTGACATTTAGTGCATTATTAATCGCAATTTGTGCTACGAATCCAAGAGTTAAAGTTGTAGCAGATATGGAAGCTAAAGTCTTAAATCTAATTCTTTTCTTTTCTTTAGGTCTATCAGCTACATTATTTTCAGCCAATTGTTCAATAATTAATTTCTTATCACCACTTTGAGCAGACTCTATTGCAGCAACTAATAAGTCGGCATCTACTTTTATAACTTTAGCAATTGATCTGATATGCCCTCGAGCGTATGCAATGCCACCACATATTTCTACTGAATTTTTCTCTAAGTCTTCAATAACTGCAATTCTGATATTTGTTTTATCTGATATTTTCTCAATAGACATGCCAGAGGCTTCACGAGCTATGGTTAACGCAGATTTTTCTACCATATCAATGCCTTACCTACTGGGGGTTGTCTAATGGTAGACCTATTAAAAATATTTAGTAAATAATTCCTGTCGACTAAATTGTTGTCTTGCGCTCAATATTTGGCAGTTGGGGTTTTCACCCACCCTTTCACCCCAATATTTTGGTGCTAGTTACCTTGGATCGACTCCAGTACATCTGGCATTTGCTCTGCGTTAATCAAAACAGCTCTTGCTTTAGATCCTTCAGTGGGTCCAACAATTCCCCTACTCTCCATTAAATCCATTAGCCGACCTGCCTTTGCAAAACCAATTCTTAGTTTACGTTGCAACATTGAAGTAGAGCCAAACTGGGTAGAGACAACTAATTGAATTGCTTGCAATAATAAATCTAAATCATCTCCAACATCATCTGTTATTACATTGGACTTTATCGGGGCATTTAAATCAATTCTATAAACAGGTTGTAGTTGAGATTTAACGTGATTGACTACCGCTTCAATTTCTCGCTCAGAAATATATGCCCCTTGTATGCGAACTGGCTTACTAGCTCCCATTGGTAAAAACAATCCATCGCCTTGCCCTACTAATTTCTCAGCTCCTGGTGTATCTAAAATAACTCTAGAGTCGGCCAAGCTGCTGGTTGCAAAAGATAGTCGAGAAGGAACATTGGCTTTAATTAAACCAGTAACAATATCTACGCTAGGTCGTTGAGTCGCTAGTACTAAGTGAATTCCTGCCGCCCTAGCTAATTGAGTTATGCGAACAATTGATTCTTCAACCTCTCGGGCTGCAACCATCATTAAGTCGGCTAACTCATCGACTATAACTAGTAAATATGGATAAGGTTCTAAGACTCTGTCACTACCTGCCGGTGGATTAACCTTCCCGGCTTTTACCGCCTTATTAAAATCATCAATATGTCTGAATCCAAAGACTGATAAATCGTCGTATCTCATCTCCATTTCACGAACTACCCAAGACAATACATCTGCTGCTTTTTTAGGGTTAGTAATAATAGGCGCAATTAAATGTGGAACGCCTTCATAATTTGTTAACTCAACTCGCTTTGGATCAATTAGAACCATTCGGACTTCATCAGGTGTAGCGCGCATAAGGACTGAGACCACTAATGAATTAATCATGGATGATTTACCAGCACCAGTTGCACCTGCAACTAATAGATGTGGCATCTTTGCTAAATTAGCACACAAGAATGAGCCTTCAACATCTTTACCTAAGGCAATTAACATCGGATGGGTATCATTTGAAGAAACTGGAGATCTCAAAACATCGCCAAGTGCAACAATTTCTCGATCTGAGTTTGGTATTTCTATACCTACCGCCGATTTACCAGGAATTGGTGAAAGAATTCTTATCTCACCGCTTGCTACAGCGTAAGCAATATTTTTAGACAGTGCCGAGATTGCTTCAACTTTTACACCATTACCTAGTTCAACCTCATATCGAGTAACTGTTGGTCCACGCATAAAACCAGTTACTTGCGCATCAACATTAAATTGCTCAAACACTTGCTTTAAGGCAGCCACTACTGCTTCATTGGCTTTTGATTTCCCTTTAGCTGCTGGCCCACCCCTTAACAAATCTAATGGTGGTAGTTCATACTTGACATCGGAAGAAAGTAATAATTGTTGTGGCCTACTATTTTCATGCTTTACTGGCTGAATAATCGGAATTGGTTGTGTTATCTGATCAAAATCTTCTAACTCGATCTCAAACTCTTCTTGCTGTGGTTCAAACTCTTGCACCAAATCTTTAACTAGAGGGGTCTCAAATGGTGGGCTTTCGCTCACTTCAAAATCCTCAGCTACAAGTTTCTGTGCTCGTCGCTGTCTTAATTTTCCAATTCCACTGCCACTAAATCTAAATAAGCGCTTAATCTGAGTAAATAACTTAGAAAGTGATGTCTTTGTAACAATTAACAAACCAAATAGTAAAACAATCAACAAGATAGGAATTGCTAAAACTTCAGTTACTACGGCAATTAATGATGTTGAAA
>LIBD01000073.1 GCA_001437855.1 Actinobacteria bacterium BACL4 MAG-120820-bin23
GGATGTTTCTTGCTGGATCCTCACCGCCCTCACCAGTATTTGATTTACCACCAATTCGATTCATAGCAATCGCTAAAGTTTCGTGTGCCTCTTGAGAGATTGAGCCATAAGACATCGCACCAGTTGCAAATCTTTTTAAGATTTCAGATACCGGCTCAACATCTTCAATTGGTATTGGTTTTCTTAGTCCTTCTTTAAAAGTAAACAATCCCCTTAATGTCATTAAGCGCTTAGATTGATCATCCACTCTTGCGGTATAACGCTTGAATACATCAAAACGCTTTGCTCTTGTTGCATGCTGCAATGTGAAAACTGTTTCGGGATCGAACAGATGTGGTTCACCTTCACGACGCCACTGATACTCTCCACCTATTTGAAGTCGCTTGGATCCTGGAATTTCTCCGCCTGGTGGATAAGCAATGTGGTGTCTTTGAATAGTCTCTTGTGCAACCGATTCGATACCTACTCCACCTAATCTAGAGGTAACGCCAACAAAATATTCATTAACTATTTCCTTAGATAATCCAATAGCTTCAAAGATTTGTGCCCCTGTGTAGGAAGCGATAGTTGAAACTCCCATCTTGGACATAACTTTAAGCACACCTTTACCTAAAGATTTTATTAAGTTACGCACTGCTTTCTCTGGAGTTATTCCTGTAATTACACCCTGTCTTACTAAATCCTCTGCGCTTTCCATAGCTAAATATGGATTTACAGCAGCTGCCCCAAAACCAATAAGCAATGCCACATGATGAACTTCGCGCACCTCACCGCTTTCAACAACTAGTCCAACCTTTGTTCGACTTTTCTCGCGAATCAAATGGTGGTGTACCGCTGAGGTTAAAAGCAGGGATGGAATTGGTGCATTTTCTGCATCGCCATCTCTATCAGATAAGACAATTATTCTTGCCCCGTCTTCGATCGCCTTCGATACTTCCTTTCGAATCTCTTCAATTCTTGCTACTAGCGATTTTCCGCCACCTGCAATGTTAAATAAGCCTCGAACTACATGTGAAGCCAAACCAGGTTGATCACCGTCGGCATTAACATGAATTATTTTTGCTAATTCATCATTATCTATTACTGGAAACTGCAATGAAATTTGTCGGCAAGAAGCTGCCCCTGGATCTAAGAGATTATGTTCTGGGCCAATTGAACTACCCAGGGAGGTAACTAATTCTTCTCTAATGGCATCCAATGGCGGATTAGTAACTTGTGCAAAGAGCTGTGCAAAATAATCAAAAAGTAATCTTGGCTTATCAGATAATGCAGCAATTGGCGTATCTGTTCCCATTGAGCCCAACGGTTCATAACCATTCTTTGCCATTGGTGTAATAATGATTCTTATCTCTTCTTCTGTGTATCCAAATGCTCTTTGTCTGCGGACAACAGAGGAGTGCGGGTAAACAATATGTTCTCTAGATGGCAGATCACTTAATCTAACTAGACCAGCATGTAGCCAATCTGCATAGGGGGCAGAATCTGCAAGTGTTTTTTTGATCTCATCATCTTCAATAATTCGACCTTCTTCTATATCGACCAAAAACATTTTGCCTGGCTGTAATCGACCTTTTCGTACAATTTTTTCTGGAGGAAAATCTAAAACTCCAACCTCACTAGAAAGTACTACTAATCCATCACTTGTTACCCAAAATCGTGATGGCCGCAATCCATTTCTATCGAGCACAGCACCTACCTGATTGCCATCAGTAAAGGTGACGCATGCTGGACCATCCCATGGCTCCATTAATGTTGAGTGGTAAGAATAAAAGTCCCTTAACTCCTGCGGCATTGTTGAATGATTCTCCCAAGCTTCTGGAATCATCATCAGCATTGCATGAGGTAAAGATCTACCACCAAGATATAAAAGCTCTAATACTTCATCAAAAGAAGCAGAATCACTTCCAGAATTATCAACTATCGGGAATAACCTCTTTAAATCTCCTGGAATCAAATCACTCTCTAGTAAAGACTCGCGCGCTCTCATCCAGTTCCGGTTTCCCTTAACTGTATTAATCTCGCCGTTATGAGCTATATATCTATATGGATGAGCTAATGGCCAAGATGGGAATGTGTTGGTAGAAAATCGAGAGTGCACAAGTGCCAAAGATGATTCAACTAATGGATTAGAAAGATCGGGGAAAAAAACTTCAAGTTGACCAGTAGTCAACATTCCTTTGTAGACAATAGTTCTAGTTGATAATGATGGGATATATATTTTGAGTTTATGCTCTATACGCTTTCTTAAACAATAAGCTTTTCGCTCTAAATCCAAGTCGGCTTCATTTTCTTTACCAACAATAAAAATTTGTCTAAAAATAGGCATAACTGAAAATGCCGTCTTGCCCAGAGGTTTAGAATTAATTGGTAGATCTCGCCAACCTAATACTTCTAATCCTTCTTCTATCGCAACCCTTAAAATCTCATTTTCATAATCGGTCTCATCGGGGCTAATAAATAGAATTCCGGTTGCATATAGTGAAGCCTTTGGTAGTTCAAAACCTACGATCGATCTATAGAATTTATCTGGAATCTGTATCAAAATTCCTGCACCATCACCACTGTCTGGCTCTGCACCAGAGGCTCCTCTATGCTCTAAATTACAAAGAGCAGTTAAGCCCTGAGAAACAATTTCATGTGAAGGTAAATTATTTAAAGTTGTAACCATAGCAACACCGCAAGCATCGTGCTCGTTGGCAGGATCGTATAACCCAAGTGCATTTGGGGTTGTCGAAAAAAGAGATTTGCTACTCAATTAAGTGGCCGCTCCCGATGATGGGTCGGGACAACAATGGCCCAACTGCTTAAGATCTAATCAAATTGTAGCAGGCAGATTAAATTCCGGTTAGTCCGACCAGCCAACCAATCCCTGCAGTAATAGCCACCCCTAGTGTGCCGCCTGCAAAAATACGTGCAGTTGTTTTAAAAGTTGAAGACGAGGCTATCCGTGCGCTTATAACCCCTGCAACTATTAAACCTATAGCTGTAAAAATAAGAATAAACAAAACCTTATTTTCATTTCCAAGGAGTGCGCCAATTAATGGGATTACACCTCCGGCGGTAAAAGCAATGGCCGAAGCAATCCCGGCTTGTATTGGACGAGCTCTTGTGTGATCAAAGTGACCTAACTCATCTCTTAAATGAGCTTCTAATGCATCTTTTTCGTGAAGGGCATTTGCGACTGAAGTTGCTAACTCTTTAGACAAACCTCGCTCAGTATAAATGTTAATTAATTCAGCAAGCTCACCCTCAGGGTCTTCTTGTAACTGTCTAATCTCGATTTCACGATCTGTTTTTTCTATATCGGTTTGAGATTTGACTGACACATACTCACCCACTGCCATTGACATGGCGCCCGCCGCAATTCCAGCTAAACCTGCAGTAATTAGTAAATCACTCTTACTTGCTGCTGCTACACCAATCATCAAACTAGCGGTAGATACTAATCCATCATTTGAACCCAATACTGCAGCTCTTAACCACCCAGTTCGATTGGTGCGATGCTCCAGGTTACGCATTTGAACTTCTTCAAGACCCATACGATTATCCTAACTTGCTAAATCTCATAGAGCCTTTTTGACACCTTTAAGGCTTCGAATATTACTTCGAATTAGATAGGCAGAAGCTAATGCAACTACCATTGCTGAGACCCAGATATTTACTCTTAAACCTAATACCTGATTGGCATCATCAATTCTTAATGCCTCGATCCACAATCTTCCAATTGTGTATCCCAAAATATAGATCACAAACAAATCTCCAGATCGCTTTGGAACCTTCTTTAAAAGCCAAGGAAGCTTTACCAAAATAATAGCTACTACTACACACCAAATAAATTCATAAAGAAAAGTGGGATGGAATGTCTCAAATTGTTCATATCCGTTTGGTCGTTTACTTGCCTGTATTTCCAGTCCCCAAATAAGCTCGGTTGGTTTTCCAAATAACTCTTGATTAAACCAATTTCCGATTCGCCCAATTGCTTGTGCTAAAACAACCCCAGGTGCTAGCGCATCTAAAAATTTTGAAAACTCAAGTGTTGTACTATGAGTTCGAAAATATAAGTAAGCACCAACGGCACCAAGTGATATCGCACCCCAGATACCTAAACCACCTTGCCAAATTTTAAGCGCATCAAGTGGCTCTCCTGACTTACCAAAATATTGTTGAGGAGAAGAAATCACGTGGTAAATCCGACCACCAATAATTCCAAACGGAACTGCCCATATTGATGCTTCTAATACATCCTCTGGATCACCACCCATTGCTGCATATCTTTTTTTACCGATAAGAATTGCTACCGCAATGCCAATAATTATGCAGATTGCATAGTAATAAACCGTAAACGGCCCGATACTAAGCGCAGAAGAACTAGGGCTTGGAATCAAGTTAATCCTCTATTACTTATTTTGTTTACTGAACGCCAGCAGCTGCCAAAGCGGCCTTAAACTTAACTGGATCGCCGTACTCAGTATTCCTGTCCAGTGGTTTACCGTTTACTAATACAGTTGGAGTGCTATTTACATTAGCCTTTCCAGATTCAACTGTTATGTTTCTAGTCCACTTAATATACTTGCCTTCATTGATACATTCCTTGAAAGTATTAGAGGTGATTCCGACTGCATTTCCAATTGCTATCAAGGAATCGTTCGTCCATCTACCAGAATTCTCACCAGAAGGCTGATTTTGAAATAGTGCTAGGTTCATATCTACAAACTTACTTTCATCGGCAGAGCATGCTGCAGC
>LIBD01000074.1 GCA_001437855.1 Actinobacteria bacterium BACL4 MAG-120820-bin23
GCAGCAGATAAATTGCTTAAAAATACTTTAAGTGTTCTATTAATGCTAGCTGCAATTGCTAGCACCACACTCACCTTCATAGTCGGCCACTCAGGGGCAAAAGCTTCTTGGGAGGATCGAATCAAAGCAAGTAGTGGCAAGGCACTAACTGATTCAGCTACGCAAGATCAAGTACTAGCAGGTCAAAACTTACCTGCTGGGGTAATTAAACTTACAAATAGTGAGGTAAAAAAACATAATTCAAGGGATGATTGCTGGAGCATTATTAAAGGCAAGGTTTATAACTTAACTAGCTTTGTGCAACAGCATCCAGGTGGGATTGAATTGATTTCCAGTATCTGTGGCATAGATGGCAGCGCTGCCTTTTCAAACCAACATGGCTCAAGTGCCAAACCAAATAATGTATTAACTGGATTGCTATTAGGAAGTTTGGGCGCAGAAATTACCAAGCAGCAATCCACAACAATTATTGACCCACCCAAATCAAATTATGGCAGCAAGGCAGAAGATGAAGACGAATCGGAGAGTGAAGATGGGGATCGGGATTAAAGTTCTAAATGATCCTTCACCGTAGATAAGTTTTTACCCCTAGATACCTTCATATGATACAAATTCGTTATAAAGGCGATTTAAACTCACGCAAGTAATGCCATTTTGGGGGCAAGCCAATAGGATTTGGCTCAGTAGTAATAGAGATAAGTGGCTAGCTGTAATTGGAGAGTAATTTGAGTCAGCCGTTAGTTTCCTTAACAGGTGTGAGTAAATCCTTTGGGGAAGTAGATGCTGTAGTTGATTTAAATTTACAGGTTAACGCTGGAGAGTTTTTCTCAATGCTTGGCCCATCTGGCTCTGGCAAAACAACTGTTCTTAGATTGATCGCTGGTTTTGAAACGGTAAGTGCTGGGAAAATTACAATTGCAGATAGTGATGTAACAGAGTTAGCACCATTTGATCGACCAGTAAATACTGTTTTCCAAGATTACGCACTCTTTCCACATATGAGTATCCAAGAAAATGTTGAGTATGGTTTAAGAACTCGTAAGGTGCCAAAAGCAACTAGAGCCAAACAGGCGGCTGAAGCGATTGATTCGGTAAAGCTGGCCCATGTTGCCACTCGATTACCCCACCAACTATCAGGTGGTCAACGACAGCGAATTGCGCTGGCTCGTGCATTGGTTTTAAGACCAAAGGTATTACTGCTTGATGAACCCCTGGGCGCACTAGATAAACAATTACGCGAGGAGATGCAGGTTGAATTAAAGAAAATTCAACGAGAGGCTGGGATTACATTTATTTTTGTAACTCATGATCAAGAGGAAGCAATGCGCATGAGTGATCGAATTGCTGTCTTTAATGAGGGGCGAGTAGAACAAATTGGCACACCAGAGCAGGTTTATGAGGCACCGAAAACTAAATTTGTCGCTAGCTTTCTTGGCGTATCAAATCTATTTTCAGCTCAGATAGCTCAGCAATTATTTGGTAGTTCTAAGATGGTAAATATCCGGCCAGAAAAAATCAGATTACTCCCGATTGGCTCAAAGATCACTGCAGATGAGGTGGGAGTTAGCGGAGAGATAATTGAGGCAGCCTATGTTGGCGCCAACACAATATTTTCAATAAATACCGAATCTGGGATGCGCCTGAGCGTAACTAGATCAAACCAAGAATTACCAGATCAAATCAACCGATTTAAATCTGGTGATCGGGTACTTGCAGTATGGCTAAAAAGCCAGATTGCAACCATCCCGAATTAATCTGACTTTAAAAAAAGGTCAGGCGAAAGGAAAATAATGAAGGCAGGAAAGCTTGCGAAAATAAGCTTACTCGCAGTCTCTGTACTTATTATTTCTGGTTGTTCTGGAAATAATTCTGGAGTAAGTATTGAAGTACCTGATATTCCTATGCACGAAGCGCTTGGCGAATTTGAAGGTGAATTAAATATCGTTAACTGGTCTGGCTTCGTTGAGCCAGCCTGGACCGATAAATTTACAGCTGACACTGGTTGCGTAGTTAAGCCACGTGTTGCTGGTACAAGTGATGAGATGGTTACCTTGATGCGAACAGGTCAATATGACATTGTTTCAGCTTCAGGTGATGCTGCTCTTCGCCTAATTGTTGGTGGCGATGTTCAGCCACTAAATCTAGATTTAATCCCTAACTTCAGCGATGACATTGCTGCTGGTATGAAGGGTAATATTTATGACACCGTAAATGGCAAGCCATACGGTGTCCCAATTGGCCGCGGTGCAAATCTTCTGCAATACAATGAAGATGTAACAAATGGCGCGCCAGAGAGTTGGGATGTTGTCTGGGAGCTAGATACCCCATACAAAGGCAAGATCACCGCTTACGATGCACCAATCTATATTGCTGATGCAGCTGTTTACTTGATGTATCACAATCCAGAGTTAGGAATCAAAAACCCATACGCATTAGATCAAACTCAATTAGATGCTGCAGTTGCGTTGCTAAAGCAACAAAACCAGATCATTGGTGAGTACTGGTCAGATGTATTTGCTCAAATTGGTTCATTTACAGGTGGCAACACAGTTGTTGGTACTTCTTGGGAAATTCTGCGTAAGTTTGCAGCCAAGGAAAACATCAAAACAACTCTGCCAATTGAGGGATCAACTGGTTGGTATGACGCTTGGTTAGTAAGTTCAAAGACCAAGAACATCAACTGCGCATATGCATGGATGGATTACACAAGCAAGCCGGATGTCAATGGTGCAATTGCTATGAACTTTGGTATGGCACCAGCCAATATTGCTTTCTGTAGTTCAAGTGAAAAGGCACAGGCTCACTGCGATGAGTTCTTTGCTGAAGATGAAGAGTTCTTCAAGAAAATTTGGCCTTGGACAACTCCAATCGAAACCTGCGTAGATGGTCGCAAAGATGTTAAGTGCACCAGCTTCCAGGAGTGGACTAACGCTTGGGCAACCATTAAAGGTTAACCATTGATGTCTTGAGGGGATTGATTCATCAATCCCCTCAAACATTAAGTGAGTATCTATGTCAACATTAATCTCAACTGAGAACAACAGGCCAATATCTTCATATTTATTTAAGCGCTCAAAAGTGCGTTTAATTGGTCTGCTGGCACTTCCCATGTTTTGGATTGTTGGTGTTTATATAGTTTCGCTCTTTTTACTTTTAATTACCGCATTTTGGTTTGTTGACCCATTTACTTCACTAGTTCGTCCAGGATTTACCTTAGAAAATTTCATTAGTATTTTTACAGTTCAAGCCTATTTAGCAACCTCACTTCGTACGCTATTAATAGCATTAGCAGTTACCGCCCTTTGTATTTTATTTGCTGTCCCCCTTGGAATTTATATGGCAAAGATTGCTCGGCCTTGGGTTAGAAATTTACTTGCAGTAGCAATTACCTTGCCGCTTTGGGCTGGTTATTTAGTCAAACTAATTGCTATGCGGTTAGTTTTTTCAGAACAAGGCTTCTTTAATTGGGCGATGGCCCCACTTGGAATTAGAGGTCCAGGGTTTTCAATTCCAATTGTTATTTTGACCCTTACCTATCTCTGGTTTCCATATATGGCACTTCCTGTATTTACCGCAATTAGGCAAATTCCTACAAATTTATTTGATGCCTCAAGTGATCTGGGAGCTAAAGGATTTTTCACAATCTATCGCGTAGTTTTGCCGTTAATTGTGCCGGCAATAATTGCCGGCTCTGTATTTACCTTTTCATTAAGCCTAGGTGATTACCTAGCTGCCCGATTTACCGGTGGTAAAACTCAAATGATTGGCAGCATTATTGCCTCCAATATTAATTTAAATCCACCCGTTGCAGCCGCCTTTTCAATGGTGCCAATCGCATTTGTCGTGATTTATTTAGTGGTTGCTCGCCGTACTGGTTCATTGGAGCGAATGTAAAATGCTGCAATTATCAAGAGCAACTAAAGCAGTACTACTAGCCCTAGTCGCCCTTATTTTAGTTTTTATGTATACCCCGTTATTTGTATTAATACTTAACTCATTTAATCAAGCTCAAATTTCTAGTTGGCCAATTGAAGGCTACTCAGTTAAGTGGTGGAAATTTGCTGCTACTTACGATCCAATTAAGGCTGCCCTTCTAAACTCAGTATTGGTTGCAACTGGGGCAATGGTAATTGCATCCATACTTGGCACCCTAGTTGCTTTTGCTTTAAAGGGTTTTGATTTCTTTGGTAAGGGAACTGTAAATCTTTTAGTAGTGCTACCAATCGCTCTTCCTGGAGTAGTAACTGGTGTGGCTTTTAGTAACACTTACAACAGCTTTTTATCACCTATTGGCTTTGACATTGGATACTTCGGCATGATCGTAGCTCATGCCACTTTTTGTATTGTGATGGTCTTTAACAATGTATTTGCCAGACTTAAACGCATGAATCCAAATTTGCAGGAGGCTTCAGCTGATTTAGGAGCTGGTTTATGGCAAACCTTTAGATTAGTTACCTTTCCACAATTTAGGACCTCATTTATGGCAGGTGCTCTCCTGGCCTTTGCGTTAAGTTTTGATGAGGTAGTGGTAACAATATTTACCGCTCCCCCTGGTGTGGATACTTTGCCACTTTGGATTTTAAAGGAGATGGCAAGGCCTAATCAGGGTAGCGTAGTGAATGTGGTAGCAAC
>LIBD01000075.1 GCA_001437855.1 Actinobacteria bacterium BACL4 MAG-120820-bin23
TGCCGGCTGGGGCTCCGTTTGGTATTGATCCACTATCAGCACTAAGAGTTTCTACACTGCATCTTCGCTCACCTAAGTTGAATGATTTGCCACCATTAACTGGTGGATTAGTTGGTTACTTAGGATATGAAATTGTTAGGCGTCTAGAAAAATTACCAACTCATACTAAAGAAGATATTGATATTCCAGAAATTGCAATGATGCTTACCTCAGATCTGGCTGTGTTCGATCATCAGGAAGAAGTAGTAACTTTAATCGCAAATGCAATTAATTGGGATGGTAGTGATGAGCGAGTTGATGAAGCATATGAAAATGCGATAAATCGCCTAGATAATATGGAAAAAGATTTAGCAGAAAAAAAACCACTGAAATTTCTACCAATTCCAGAGCGAATAGATCCTATTTATTTCAGGAATACAACAGATAGCGAGTACACCTCAAAAGTTGAATTAATTAAAGAGGAAATAAAATCAGGAGAAGCTTTTCAAGTTGTTTTATCACAAAGATTCTCGATGCCAGTTGAATCAGATCCTTTTGATTTATATCGAGTACTAAGAGATCAAAATCCAAGTCCTTATATGTATTTATTTAAATTTGAAGATGGCCTATCTGTTGTTGGATCAAGCCCTGAAGCACTAGTTAAAGTCACTTCAGATGAAGTAATGATTCACCCGATTGCAGGCACTAGAGCAAGAAGTAGTGATTCAAAGATAGATGAGAATATAGCTAAAGAATTGCTATCTGATCCAAAAGAGCGGGCAGAACACCTAATGTTAGTTGACTTAGGTAGGAATGATTTAGGTCGAGTATGCCAGCCTGGTTCAGTTGAGGTAACTGAGTTCATGCAAATAGAGAAGTATTCTCATGTAATGCATATCGTTTCGACGGTAATTGGTAAGTTGCTTTCAAATAAGAAACCAATTGATGCATTATTTGCAGTTTTCCCAGCTGGCACACTTTCTGGTGCGCCCAAGCCAAGAGCAATGGAAATAATTGAAGAAAATGAAATTAACACACGTGGAATCTATGGTGGAACAATCGGCTATTTAGATTTTACGGGAAATATCGATACTTGTATTGCTATCCGTACTGCAGTTATAAAAGATAATATGGCTTATGTACAGGCAGGAGCAGGAATTGTTGCTGATTCAAATCCTAAAGCTGAAAATCAAGAGTGTATAAATAAAGCAGCAGCTGTCTTAGGTGCAATTGCAACCTCTAATAGAATGATATCTACTAAATGAAATCATCATTAGTGGGAGTTTTTTTACTCATCATTTTCGCTATTTACTTGATAATCAAGTTAAGTAAGCGCTCTAGCTCTCAACGATATGAACCAAAAGCTAAAAGCACTTGGAATCTACTTTCTGAGGGAAAGGATCCAACTGATGGAAAGTAATAGTGCGCTAAGTGAAATCATTGAAGGTGTTCTCGAAGATGTTAATAATAGGCTGGTTCCAATATCAATTTTAGAAAAGCAGTTAGACCAAGCACCAGTCTTGCGAGATGCTTATTCGGCATTGAGCAAGAAAGGACTTAGTTTAATTGCAGAGGTGAAGCGATCATCACCTAGCAAGGGCACGCTTGCAACTATTTCTAATCCGGTTGAGTTAGCTAACTCCTATCAGGCCGGTGGAGCTGAAATCATAAGTATTTTAACTGAACAACGAAGGTTTAAGGGGAGTATTTCAGATCTAGTCTCAGTAAGAAGTGCAGTGAGTATTCCAGTTCTACGAAAAGATTTTATAGTCACAGAATTCCAAGTGTATGAATCTAGAATTATCGGTAGTGATTTATTACTACTTATAGTTGCTGGCTTATCAAAGTCTCAATTAAAGGATTACTTTCAGTTAGCTACTGGCCTTGGAATGCAGGTCTTAGTGGAAGTACATGATTTGTCGGAAGTGGAGTTGGCCCTTGAGATTGATAGCAAAATTATTGGCGTTAATTGCCGGAATCTTAAAACTTTAGAGATTGATAAAACGGCCTTTGATTTGATTCTGCCAAGGTTGCCAGAGAATGTGCTTAAAGTTGCCGAATCAGGGATCTCGACTCGAGATGAGGTGGAGAAAATTGAATCACTTGGAGCTGATGCCATTTTGGTAGGCGAGACTCTTGTTAAGTCAGGTAATCCAGTTCATACGATAAAAGAACTACTCAATCGCTAGATTTCCAATAAACTTCACTAATGGCCAAAGAAAAAATTCAGGATTATGAATCAAAGGTTTTGGGACACTTTGGTCCTTATGGTGGACGCTTTGTTCCAGAGGCGTTAATTGCGGCATTAGATGAATTAGCTGAAGCTCACAGTCAGGCCCAGTCAGATCCTGAGTTTAATGCTGAACTAAATCAACTACATAAAACATATTCAGGTAGACCGAGTATTTTGACTGATGCGAAGAGGTTTTCGCAGTATGCAGGGGGAGCGAGAATTTTATTAAAGCGCGAGGATTTAAATCACACTGGCAGTCATAAAATAAATAACGTGTTGGGTCAAGCTTTATTGACTAAGCGAATGGGAAAGAAAAGAATTATTGCAGAGACTGGCGCTGGCCAACATGGAGTTGCTTCTGCGACCGCTGCTGCTTTATTTGGTTTGGAATGTGTTGTTTACATGGGGGAAGCCGATACCAAACGCCAAGCATTAAATGTGGCAAGGATGAAGTTACTAGGAGCTGAGGTTGTCCCAGTTACTCAAGGGTCCAAAACACTCAAAGATGCTATAAATGAAGCAATGCGAGACTGGGTTACTAATGTTGAAACTACACATTATTTGCTTGGCACTGTAGCCGGACCTCACCCATTTCCAACTATTGTTAGAGATTTTCAAAGAATAATTGGAGTAGAGGCTAGAGAACAGGTATTGGAATTAACCGGAAAACTTCCAGATGCAGTTCTTGCTTGTGTTGGTGGTGGATCAAATGCGATTGGTATTTTCCATCCATTTATTGAAGATGCATCGGTGAGATTGATTGGGCTAGAAGCTGGCGGAAAAGGAATTGAAACAGGATTACATGCTGCAACAATTTCAGGAGGATCTCCTGGTGTACTGCATGGCACTCGTTCTTATGTATTGCAAGATAAGGATGGCCAGACAGTTGAATCACATTCAATTTCTGCAGGACTTGATTACCCTGGAGTCGGCCCTGAACATGCCTATCTAAACGACTTGGGTCGAGCAGAGTATCGGCCAATTACTGATGATCAAGCAATGTACGCATTCTCTTTACTTTGTAAATCAGAAGGAATAATTCCTGCGATAGAGACTGCGCATGCACTTGCGGGTGCACTGGAGATTGGAAATGAACTAGGTAAGGAAGCAACTTTGTTGATAAATCTTTCAGGCAGAGGTGATAAAGATGTTCAAACCGCAGCAGAATATTTTGGATTACCGCTTTAATGTCCACCCCGCTTGAAAAACTATTTACAGAAGCAAAAACGGAAAATCGTGCTCTATTAATTGGGTATTTGCCGGCAGGATTTCCTACTCAGAAAAAAGCCAAAAAAATTATTAAGGCAATGGTTTCTGGTGGTGTCGATGCGATTGAAATTGGCTATCCATACTCTGATCCTGTGATGGATGGACCTGTAATTCAAGCAGCCTCTGATGAGGCGATTAAAAACGGAGCTGGCGTAGCTGAAGTTTTTGAGTTGTTGCAAACAAGTGTTGAGCTAGGGGTGCCTTCGGTAATAATGAGCTACTGGAGTCCGATAGAAAAATATGGAGCAACAGAATTTGCTCGCGAGGTAGCAAAGCGCGGCGGATCTGGTGTCATCACGCCGGATTTAACCTTTGAAGAATCAGATAGATGGAGATTAGAGTCAACCCAAAATTCATTAAATCGAATTTATGTAGTTGCACCAAGTAGTACAAAAGATCGCTTGTCTAAAGTAGCCAATGAATGCACAGGATTTGTTTATGCTGCAAGTTTGATGGGTGTGACTGGTACAAGAAGTTTAGTCTCAGCAAATGCTAAGCAATTAGTCGAACGTATAAGATCAGTTTCAAATACCCCTATTGCAGTAGGCTTAGGTGTTTCCAATAAGGAGCAGGCAAAAGAGGTTGCAGTCTTTGCTGATGGCGTAATTGTGGGGTCTGCTTTCATTAAAGTTGTTCAAGAATTTGGAGCTGGACGAACAGGATTGAAAAAAGTAAAACAGCTGGCCGAATCACTATCAGAAGGGGTAAGAAGTGCAAGAAAAATTTAAACTAGTGCAACCTTGGTTAACCCTTCTTGCTCGTTTGATTCTTGGGGGAGTATTAATAGTTGCAGGTGCATTAAAAGTTGGGAATCTACAAAAATCTGCAATGTCAGTACGCGCTTACGAAATGCTTCCCATCTGGCTAGCAAATTTTTTTGGTTATGCCCTACCTTGGGTTGAAATTGGCATTGGTGCTCTGTTAGTCCTTGGGGTGGCCGTAAGAATGATGGGCGCACTTGGTGCGTTAATTATGCTGGGTTTCATAATTGCAATTGCTCAAGCATGGGCGCGCGGGTTAAGCATTGATTGTGGCTGCTTTGGCGGTGGAGGCGCAATTGACCCAGAGGACACCAAATATCTATCC
>LIBD01000076.1 GCA_001437855.1 Actinobacteria bacterium BACL4 MAG-120820-bin23
GTGATTAAATTTGGTCGCCACCGATGGATGAGATTATTAATGTTTGGTTGTGTGCCGCCATTATTAATTTATGCCTATGAGGTAAATGAGTTCACCATGATCGCCTCAGCTTTTTTTGTTGGCTTATGTGGGCAGGGAATAAAGGTCACTAATGATGCGCTGGTGCAATCTAAAATTAAAGATGAGTATCGAGGCAGAGTTTTTGCCTTTTATGATGTAGTGGTAAATGCTGGGATAGTAACTGGCGCAATTGGGGCAGCTTTGTTGCTACCAGATAGTGGAGTTACCTCAAAACTGCCAATCGTTATCGCCACGATTTACTTACTTTCGGCCTTAATATTGCTGCGTAAATCTAAATTTTCTGCTGCTGCCACCAATTAAGTAACTCCTGCTTAGCTTTTTCCTCACCCATTGGACCATTTTCTAATCTAAGCTCTAATAAGAAATCATAAGCTTTGCCCACCGCAGGAGATGGTTTTAAATTAAGAATCTGCATTATCTGCTCACCAGTTAAATCTGGCCGGATTTTATTTAACTCCTCCTGTTGCATAAGAACTGCTATTCGATCCTCTAACTCATCATAGGTTTTAGCTAGCAAATCCGCTTTTTTCTTATTTCTAGTAGTGCAATCAGCCCTAGTTAACAAGTGAAGATGAGTTAATAACTCACCGGCATCTCTAACATATCTGCGCACAGCAGAATCACTCCACTCACCTGAGCCATAGCCATGAAAGCGAAGGTGAAGAAAAACTAACTTGGCGACATTATTTATTAAATTATTATCAAATCTAAGGGTGCGAAGCCGCTCCTTACACATCCTAGCTCCCACCACTTCATGGTGGTGGAAGGAGACCCCACCGCCAGCAATTAGCTGCCTGGTTTTTGGCTTACCAATATCATGTAAAAGTGCAGCCAGGCGTAAGGTTAAATTAGGCCCGCCCAATCTCTCCTCTAACGCTATTGCCTGCTCAAGTACGGTCAGTGAGTGTTCATAAACATCCTTGTGATGATGATGTTCATCTATTTCAAGTTTTAGTTTTGGCACCTCTGGTAAGAAAATGTCAGCTAAGCCAGTTTCAACTAGCAAGGTAATACCAAGTTTTGGTTTTTGTCCCATAACCGTCTTTATGAACTCATCTCTTATCCGCTCAGATGAAATAATCTCTAATCTCTTTGCCATGCTCTTCATGGCAGCAATTACAGCCAGATCAACTGTGAAATCTAATTGGCTCATAAATCTTGCCGCTCGCATCATCCGAAGTGGATCATCACTAAATGAATCCTCTGGCTTACCTGGTGTTTTAATTAATTTATTTTGTAGATCAGATATGCCATTAAATAAATCAATAAAGGTAGGTTTTTCAGTTGTTAACTCCAGCGCCATCGCATTTATCGTAAAATCTCGGCGAGCTAAATCTGCTTCAATGTTATCGCCGAACTCCACCACTGGTTTACGTGAATCTGCTTTATAACTTTCACTACGGTAGGTAGTTATTTCAACAGTAACCTCACCTTTTTTACCAGCGATGGTGCCAAATGCTGCTCCGACATCCCAAACTGAATCTGCCCATTTATTTAAAATCTTTTCGCAATCTTTTGGATTAGCATTTGTAGTGAAATCTAAATCATTACCAAGTCGACCTAAAATTGCATCCCGTACTGGACCACCAACTAGTGCTAATTTAAATCCAGCCTCTTTAAATGCGGTGGCTAAAGTATTTGTTTGCGGTGCATGTTTAGTTAATGTACCTATCGCAAGTTCGGTTGCGGCATCAATTGGTGTTTTCACGGTAGCACTAGGTTAGAGCAGAGTGGGTAAATGCTGTGTGGGATAGAACTCTGTGGCTTGTGTTTAAGCCAGTATTGGCCGGAATTCTTCTACGGGCAGTATCCTTTCATCTATGACCCCAGCAGCTAATGCGGGCGGCAATCAGGATTTAACCAGTACCCGTAAGGGTGCACAAAATAGTGGTTCTGGTAAGCCCGCTAAAAAACATAATTCACATAACCGTAAAAGTAATAAAAACAGCGGTACAAATAAAAATCCATCGCGCCAAAAATATGCCAAACGGGTGGATGAGGTTAGCGCTGGTGGCTTAGTAGTCGATAAGAGCGGGACTAAAGGTTTACTAATTGGCAGATTAGATCCTAAAGATGCCTCGCATGAAAGATTGTTATGGTCACTACCAAAAGGACATATCGAAGATGGTGAATCCCCAGAACAGGCCGCAATTAGAGAGGTGGCTGAAGAAACTGGGATAAAAAGTGAGATCACTAGATCCTTAGGTGTGATTGATTTTTGGTTCATGGCAAGTGGTAAAAGAATTCATAAAACTGTCCACCACTTCTTATTCACTGAAGTTGGCGGCAAATTGGCTCCGCAGGTAACTGAGGTAGATGATGTTGCTTGGTTTCCGTTAGAGGAGATTGTCGCCAAGCTTGCCTACCCGGATGAGCGGAAATTGATTGCCAAGAGCGGGAAGCTCTCACAGTGAAAAAGGGTTTTATATTTTTATTTACCCTTATTTTAATTATTACCTCATTAGGTAATACTTCAAATGCAAATGCTGTAGCGGTCGTAAAGATTTCAGAGCCCACACATAGATTAAGTAATGGAGTATTTATTGATGATCAGCTGGCAACCCAATTATTGCCTAACGGTGATTTAGGATTACTAATTTATCCGCCATATCGTGGGGTTAGAGGTTGGCAGATAGATCCAGCAACCATCTCAGAAATTATTGCAATGAGTAATGGATATGGCATAAGCAACGGTCAAACTCCTACCGGCCAGCAAATTGCAAAAGATTGGTTAGATCAATTTAAAAAGGTTAGTAGGTTTGAACAGGTCTATCCACTTACCTATGGCAATCCATCAAATCGCTGGCTTAAAAAAATCACCCCGCAGCAAGTTGATTATATAAATGCCATTGGCAAAATTGAGTTAGATTTGTTTTTAGGCAAAGCTACACAAACACCGCTAACTTTTAATGAAAAGCGCCAAAGATTGAGTAAATTTGATGAGAGTATTTTTAACTATGCTCAGCGCCAAATTGATTTGCTTTCAACTTTAGTTGATAAGAAAGAGTTAGATCCACTTCAGCTCAGGCTGGCACAATTACTTAATCCTGAGATTGAAAAGGCTCGCATGGCTTTATTGATTAGTGATTTTAATAAGTTAATTACGCAATATCGAAACAAATTAAAAATAACTGGTACAAAATTTACTATCACTTCAGAAAAAGAAAAGTTACCGATTACGGTAATTAATGATTTTAAATCTTCGGTGAAAGTAAAGCTCAGCACCAGAGTGGCAAATAGCAAGATTGTGGTTGGATCAGTTGAAAGCATTGAAATTCCCGGGGGAGAAAAAAGTCAGGTATTACTGCCGATTCAAGCCTTAGCCTCTGGTAGCTCTGGATTGCTTGCGCAATTAACAAATTTAGAAAATAAGCCGGTTGGCTATCCGGTAAACATCGCATTAAATCTCTCAGTTATCTCACCTGCTGCCACCTGGATTACATCAGGGGCGGCCATACTTTTAATTATCGCTGCCATGGTGCAGAGTTGGCGCAGGGTTAGGCGGAAAAAGAATGTCTGATAGCCAACTATTTCGAGCTACTTCAGTAATGGCTGTTGGCACAATAGTTTCTAGAATCACGGGTCTGATTCGTAATTTATTAATTGTTGCCTTACTAGGAACAGCAATTTTGGGCGATACATATAACGTGGCAAATACCATGCCAAATATTTTGTATAACTTACTTATTGGTGGCGCTCTAACTGCGGTATTTGTGCCACAAATTGTTAGATCTTTAAGAGATTCAGATGGTGGGAAAGCATTTATATCAAGGTTATTTACATTAACAATTACCTCACTATTTTTGTTAACTCTATTGGGAGTGATTTTCTCACCACAATTAGTAAGTATCTACGCACCAGAGTATGCCGGAAGAGTCGAATTTGATACCACGGTAACCTTAATGCGATATTGCTTGCCACAAATATTTTTCTTAGGATTGTTTGCGCTCTTAGGTCAAATTGCAAATGCAAAGGGGAAGTTTGGACCCATGATGTGGGCGCCGGCCTTAAATAACTTAATAGCTATTGGTTTGTTTTCATGGTTTTTAATATTTAAAGATGATCTAACTCTTGGGCAAATCTCAGGGGCTGATTTATTTTGGCTAGGCTTTGGCACCACTTTTGGTTACATAATTCAAGCCTTAATTTTATTTCCAGTACTTAGTAAAAGCGGTGTTAAATTATCTTTAAGATTTGATTGGGCAGATTCGCAAATCATAAAATCTTTTAGGTTAGCTGGTTGGAGTTTTGCCTACGCCTTAATTTCACAGCTTTCATACTTGGTGACCATAAGTATCGCCACCACCGCTGCGGTTAGATCATTATCTGATGGAGTGTTAACTGGTGTTGGATATACCCCGTATTCAAATGCTTATTTAATCTTAATATTGCCGCACTCAATAATTACAGTTTCGATCGTAACCGCTCTTTTACCGCAAATTTCAAATTATGTG
>LIBD01000077.1 GCA_001437855.1 Actinobacteria bacterium BACL4 MAG-120820-bin23
GTTGATGCCATGTTATGGCAATCTGGTGCATTTGCCGCTCATAAAAAACAAGATGAGGGCCAAGATCGAATGATGGATTCGATGGATTTAGAGCGGGAAAAAGGAATCACGATTTTGGCAAAAAATACAGCTGTAAAACGTGGCGACAAAATTGTAAATATTATTGATACCCCAGGGCACGCCGATTTTGGTGGCGAGGTAGAGCGCGGCTTAGAGATGGTAGATGGCGTTATTTTATTAGTTGATGCCTCAGAAGGACCACTGCCCCAAACTAGATTCGTACTTAGAAAAGCTTTGCAAAAAAATCTTCCCGTAATTTTGTTAATTAATAAAGTAGATCGGCCAGACTCTCGAATCGCAGAGGTAGTAGATGAGGCGTATGCCTTATTTTTAGATTTAGATGCCAATGAGGATCAAATTGAGTTTCCAATTGTTTACGCCTCAGCTAAAGCAGGTAGAGCATCGCTAGAGCGGCCAGCAGATGGTGGCATGCCAAAAGAGGAGAACTTAGATGTTTTATTTGAAACTATTTTCTCATCCATTCCCGCACCGCAATATCATGAGGGTGCACCATTACAAGCTCATGTGACAAACCTAGACTCATCCCCCTTCTTAGGCAGGTTAGCGCTTTGTCGAGTAAGAGAGGGTGTGATTAAAAAAGGTCAAACTGTTACCTGGATTAAAACTGATGGCTCAATGTCAAAGGTAAAAGTCTCTGAGTTATTAATGACTGAAGCACTTGATCGCGTGCCAGCACTTGAGGCACACCCGGGCGACATAATTGCCGTTGCTGGCTTTGAAACTATTACTTTAGGTGAGACATTAGCTGATTTAGAAAATCCACACCCTCTGCCATTAATTACCGTAGATGAGCCAAGTATTTCGATGACGATTGGTATTAATACCTCACCACTTGCTGGCAAGAGCGGTTCAAAATTAACTGCTCGCCAAGTTAAAAATAGATTAGATACTGAGTTGGTGGGAAATGTTTCACTTCGAGTATTAAATACTGATCGCCCAGATACCTGGGAGGTGCAGGGCCGAGGTGAGTTACAACTTGCAGTGCTTGTTGAAATTATGAAGCGAGAAGGATTTGAGTTAACAGTTGGTAAGCCGCAGGTGGTAACCAAAATGGTTGATGGCAAATTACAAGAGCCAATGGAGCGGCTATCAATTGATGCCCCAGAGGAGTATCTAGGTGTGATCACTCAACTTATGGCACTTCGCAAAGGGCGCATGGAGCAGATGGTTAACCATGGCACTAGTTGGATCAGATTAGATTATCGAGTTCCATCCCGAGGCTTAATAGGTTTTAGAACTGAGTTTTTAACTGAGACCCGTGGCACCGGACTTTTGCACCATGTATTTGATGGTTATGAAGCTTGGCATGGTGAGCTTAGAACTAGATCAACTGGCTCCTTAGTTTCAGATCGCCTGGGCGTTGTCACAAGTTACGCACTCTATGGCACACAAGATCGTGGCTCAATATTTGTAGAACCAGGAGATGAGGTTTATGAGGGCATGGTTATTGGGGAGAACTCTCGCAGTGAGGATATGGATGTTAACTGCGTTCGAGAAAAGAAATTAACCAATATGCGAGCCTCCGGTACTGATGAATCAGAGCGATTAATTCCAGCTAAGAAATTAAATATGGAGGGTGCTCTTGAGTTTTGCCGCGAGGATGAGTGTGTTGAGGTCACACCTGCGGTAGTGCGAATTCGTAAGGTGATTTTGGATGGCTCAATCCGCGCTCGCAATACCTCAAAAGCCAAGCGAGCAAACGAAAACTCCTAAGCCTAAAATCTCTACCATTTCATTAATCTCCCATTAATGTCAGAGCGGTGGCGTTAAATTAAGCCGTGGCCATAGGGGAATTAAAGCTAAAACTAGTTCGCCCATCAAACTCTGCTAATTTTTTATCTGCTGACCAATTAAGTGATGAACAAAAGCAGGTAGTAAATCACAGAGGATCGGCATTACTGGTATTAGGTCCGGCCGGTAGTGGTAAAACCGCTACCTTAGTTGCAGCTATTGCTAATCGAATTGCAACTGGGGATGATCCAAATCAAATACTAGCTATTACCTATGGCCGAGAAAATGCCAGCAGATTACGAGATCAAATTGCATCTGCAAACTCGCACCTACATACCGTAAATGAGCCAATCGCTAGAACATTTCACTCAATTGCCTTTTTAATTTTAAATGATCCAATTGCTGCTTCAGAAAATAATGAGAGCAATAAGTATGTCCTACTCTCTGGTGCTGAGCAGGATGCAATTATTTCTCAATTATTAGCAGTTGATATTCAAAGCTTAAGTCAAATGCCTGATTCAAATCTATGGCCAGTTGAATTAATCCCAGCTCTATCAACTAGAGGTTTTGCCAAAGAGTTGCGAGATTTTATTGGCAGAGCAACCGAACGTGGCTCCTCGCCAAGAGAGTTAGAAAAATATGCAACCAAGTATGGTCAGAAATATTGGCCCTATATTGGTAATTTTTGGAGTAGGTATCAAAAAACTCTAGCACTTAGGGATGGTACAACTAGTAATTCATTAACTAGAATTGATCCAAGTGAGATAATTATTTCAGCAATTGAGAGATTAGAAAGTAATCCAAAATTGCTTCAGAGGTATCAAAAGCTATTTAAAGTAATTTATGTTGATGAGTTTGAAGAATCAGACCGGGCCCAGCGTAAATTATTAAAACTACTAAGTGATCAAGAGTTAGTAATTTTCGCCGATCCAAAGAGTGCAGTTGGTAGATTTAGGGGAGCAGATCCAGATAATTTATTAGCTGATTTAGAGCATTTTGGTATTAGAAACCAAATCCAGTTATCTAAAAAATTTAGAGATATCACCGATCCAAAAGTTGCCGCCTTAAGCAGTGTAAGTGATGAGGCTAATTTCATCGCTCACCAATTTAGATCTGCACACTTAAGAGATGGTGTGCCTTGGTCTGAGATGGCGGTAATTTTAAGATCTCCTGGCGCACAGGTTGCAGCAATAAGTAGAGCATTTGCTCAAAATCAAATCCCAGTGCAAATTGATGCCACTGCCCTGTCACTGGCAGATAATCCAGCAATTAAGCCCATACTTACCATTGCTCAAATTGCAATTGGCCAAATCAAACTCTCCCCAAGTAATTGGGATCAAATTCAATCACTTCTTTATAGTGAGTTTGCCGGGGCGGATGCAATTTTAATGCGCCAGATGAGAGTTGCACTAAGTAAAGAGCAATCAACTGATGAGCGCAAGAGTTCGACAGAATTAATTTTAGAAGCGTTAACTGCAAAGAGTGTTGATCTGCCTTGGGAGCAATTAACGCCACTAAAGCGGATAAATGATTTGATTGAAGCGGCAAAAAAATCTTTAGCTAAATCAAAAGATATTTCTGATCTACTTTGGAGCATTTGGAGTAATGCCAAAAATTATGATGGGGAAAGTATTGCCAATCTTTGGCAAAAGCAAGCATTAGCGGGTGGAAATAAGGGTGGGGTTGCTGATCAAAATTTAGATGCGGTAATAACTTTGTTCGAGGTAGCAAGAAGATTTAGTGAGCGGCTTCCTGGCGCTAAAGTTGGATTGTTTATTGATCAGTTATTGGGTGAGAAAATTTTGGCCGATAGCATTACAGCATCTGCCCAACGCAGTGAGGTGGTTAAAGTATTAACAGTTCACTCAACAAAGGGACTTCAGTGGCGTTATGTAGCTTTAGCTGGCATGCAAGATGGCAGTTGGCCTAATCTAAAACAGCGAGGATCATTACTAGGTACTGAAAGATTAGTAGAAATATTCAGGCATGGAATCAGTAACCCAGAACAATTAGATGCCATCGCAGCCTCTGGTTTAGCTGAAGATGAAATGCGGTTGTTAAATGTGGCAACAAGTAGATCAACTGAAAAACTATTCATAACAGCAGTAGTACAGGAGGATAATCAACCATCTAGATACTTTGAAAAATATGCTCCCGATGATTACCAACTATCTCAGAATGAAAGATCTATTACTCAGCCAGCTATAGTTGCAACTTTGCGCAGAATGGCCATGCAAGCAGAGGATGCAGGAGAGATTGAGTTCGCCACCTCTGCCTTAAAAACTTTGGCAGATGCCGGGGTTAGATCAGCAGATCCTAAAAATTGGGTGGGCATTAAAGAGTTATCAACTAGTGCACCAGTTA
This sequence comes from Actinobacteria bacterium BACL4 MAG-120820-bin23, assembly GCA_001437855.1. Lineage (GTDB taxonomy): Bacteria > Actinomycetota > Actinomycetes > Nanopelagicales > Nanopelagicaceae > Nanopelagicus. The sequence continues at coordinate 4,177 of LIBD01000077.1, forward strand.
TTGGTGAAAATGAGCAACAACGCATATCACCTAGCTCGCTAGAGTCTTTTACTGAGTGCGGACTTAAATGGCTGCTGGAGCAAAGTGGTGGAAAAGATGCAGATTCAACAGCTCAGGTATTAGGAACAGCTATCCATGTAATTGCAGCGCAATTAAAGCAGCAGCCTGAACTTTCACTATCGCAGTTAGAGGCGAAACTTAAGGGTGCATGGACATTAATTGATATGAACAAAGGTTGGATTAAAGATTATGAATACCGCAGAGCAGCTCAAATGCTCCAAAAATTTTATGGTTGGAATTTAGAGAATAAAAATCAGCT
>LIBD01000078.1 GCA_001437855.1 Actinobacteria bacterium BACL4 MAG-120820-bin23
CTGGCACTAATAAGGCACGTACCAAAGTTGCATCTAAAATAATTGCAAATGCCACACCAAAACCAAGCATCTTTATTGAAGTAACCCCACTGAGCATGAAGGAAGCAAAGACGATAGCTAACAGGCCAGCTGCAGCAGTGATAATTCGTGCAGATCGTTGTAATCCAATTGCTACTGATTCAATATTAGATTTTCCTGCATCATGCTCTTCTTTGATTCGAGAGAGCAGGAATAGTTCATAATCCATAGATAAACCAAAGGCGACAACTGCAACCAAAATAATAGAACCAGTATCAACTGCATTTGTAACGGTAAATTCGCCAACTAGCCATTGAAGGTTACCGTGCACAAATATCCAAGTAATCGCACCTAAGGTGGCAGCTAAGGAGAGAATATTTAAAATCACAGCTTTGATTGGCAGAATAATTGAACCGGTAAAGACAAACAACAGCAGAAGTACGCCAATTACTATCCATAACAATGCCCATGGCATAGTTCTGGCAATTCCATTTTGAGTATCGGCATAATCTGCAGCCACGCCACCGATTAATGTTCCTGTAGGTGATTGCAGATCTCTAATTTCATTGATTAATCTTTCAGCATCTGGTGTTCTTGGACTCATCTCGTGAATAGCAGTGACTCGGACATCATTTCCATAGGATTGTAATTGTCCGATTCGAACTATGCCATCAACCTTTGCAACCTCAGATGTGAATTGATCTATTTGGTTTGTGATTTGAGCACCATTTGGCACAACAATTTCAATTGGATTTCCCTCTTGGCCAGGGAAGCGCTCTGAAATTATTTGTGATGCAGCAGCAGCAGGATTGCTAGCTGGCAAGACTCTGGAATCGACTTGAGTAAATACAATATCTTTAATTGGAGCTGCCAAGACAGTTAACAAAATTAATGAAAGTGTGACCACTGCTACCGGTCTGCGCATAACAAATCTTGCAGTTTGTGCCCATCTACCATCCTCTTTTGGAGCGATAGCACCTTTGCGCACAACTGCTTTATTTATTCGAGTACCTAAGATTGCCAGCAAGGCAGGTAGTGCAACTAATGAACCAAGCACAGCCATAATTACTACGGTAACTCCAGCGTAGCCAAAAGACTTTAAGAACATTAACGGAAATAGCATTAATGAGGCAAGAGTTATAACAATTGTTAAACCAGAATAAAACACAGTTTTACCAGCGGTGCTGACAGTTTTTCGTACTGCATCTTCTACTGATTTTCCAGCGTGTAATTCTTCCCTAAATCTATTTACTATTAGTAATGAATAATCAATTCCTAGACCAAGCCCAAGTCCAGTTATTAGATTTAGCGCAAAGACACTCACGCCAGTAAATAAAGTCAATAGGTACATAATAAGTAGTGAGCCTAAAATTGCCGATACACCAACAAGTAAGGGCATTGCACTAGCAACCAAGCTACCAAATACGAAAACTAGAAATATAAAAGTCAATGGAATCGAGATGGCTTCAGATATTTTCAAATCATCGGCAATTTTTGTGTTAATTGCGTGCGCAAATACTCCTGTTCCGCTGGCATAAACTCTTAGCGTTTCGTAATTACCCTCATATTTTTCTTGCATTCGCTTACCTAAATTTTGTACTTCATCCCACTCAATACTTTTGCTGTAGATAAATAAAAATGCAGAGTTACCATCGCTGCTCTTTAATGATGGTGCCCCACCAGAGCTCCAAAATGAGAGTGTGGATTCAACTCCAGGTTCAAGTTTTATCTGACTTTCTAATCTTGTTGCTGAGGCAGAAGCCTCTGGTGAAATAATGCCATTTTTTGTCTCTACAACCAGCACTACGGCTGGATCTTTAACTTTAAACTCATCTGTTAGGTATTCAAAAACTTTCGCCGAATCACTCTTTGGATCTGAATAGCCACCACTATCTAATTTGCCAAATACTGATGATCCGATTGCGCCAGCGGCAAGTATTAAAGCTATAAAAAGAGTAAAAATAAATTTCTTACGAGTTACTATTAATGAACCTAATTTTTCAAACATTTCAACCTCAATTTCTACTCTTTATAGTTGTTATGGCGTAGAATTATATTCTAATGAGTAACAATGATAATTCTGAAAAATCTACTGATACCAGTAAACAAAAATCTGGTGAAATAAATCACCTGCTTCCTAAAATAACAAATGATGAGGTTGATTTAGAGGTTGATACAAGACGAGATGATGAAATCAAGGCAGATAAGCCGCCCCATCATTCTTAATCTGTTTTATTCTTAGACTTATTCTCAGGTTTACTAGCAGGCTTACTTTCAGTTTTTACCTCAGGCTTACTTTCGGTTTTGGTAGGAGTAGTACTTCTTGAATCAGTTTTATAAAATCCACTGCCCTTAAATACGACTCCAACGTTGTTATATACCTTTCTGACTTTGCCATCACACTTTGGACAATCCTCGATAGCTGCATCACTAAAGGACTGAATGACCTCAAAAGCATGTTCACACTTGTTGCACAGGTATTCATAGGTAGGCATAGGGACTAATCTTAAGCAAGTGGGAAGATAAGGGCTAACTGGAAAGGTTGGGCAGAAATGAAGCGCTTAATTCAGATAATTAGCTTGGCGATAATTTCTCTGCTTGGGACAAGTCCGGCTTTTGCAACATCAATCATTACTACCTCACCCACTGCTGGCTCAATTTTAAATCTCTCACCAAGTGCTATTTCAATCAAAGCAAATGCTGATTTAATTGAAGGTGCAAATACCGTTGAAGTAACTAGTCCAGAGGGAATTAGAGTTGATGATGGTGCAATCCAAATTCAAGGCCAAGTTGTATTGGTTGGATTAAAACCACTACAAACCTCTGGTACATACACAGTTTCATATACATTAATGGCCATTGATGAGGAATCAACCTCTGGCACATTTACATTTATCTACAACGCCCCTGATGAAGTATCTCTCCCAACACCAACCCCAACTATGAGTGAAGACCCATTAGCCTCAAATAATCCAAACCGATTAACTGATTTATTTGTAATTGGCTTGATGGTTTTTGCTTTTATTGTTTTAGTATTTCTATCACGATATGCAAAGCAAACATTTAATACGCCAAGTAAGCCAAAGACTCCTAGGAAAAGTTCAAGCAGTAGTAAGAAATTTTTAAAGTAGTAACTTAAATGGTCGAGACGTTAGTCCCAATTGCTAAAGGCTTACTTCAATTAGTTAGTGTTTTAAGCATTGGCCTAATAATTGCAGTTGCTTTTTTAGATAAAGATATCAAAGGCAGTATTAAAAGTAGTGAGCTAACTAAGAAAATAAAAAAGTACTATATTTTTTGGATATTTGCTTTAGTTATATTCACAATAATTCAAATTGCTTATTTATTAGATCAATCAATTTTAGCTTCATTAGATATCACTGTAATCCGATCTTATTTGACTCAAACCTCGCTAGGTAAAAGTTATTTACTTCAAGTCATGGCGATTTTATTGCTATTAGCAGTTCCACTTAGAAGGGTAATGGCTGCTTATATATCTTTAGGGTTAGCTTTAATTGGTTTAATTGCACCAGTTTTTCAAAGTCATGGCAGCGCCTCTGGTAGCCATGGATTAGCAATAGGTGCACTTGTAATCCATGTGATTGCAATAAGTTTTTGGGTAGGAGGCTTATTTGGCCTAATTCAATTAGATAGCAAGCAAAGAGTTATTGCACTGCCTAGATTTAGTCAGATTGCACTTTGGGGCGCTATTGCTGTGGCAGTTAGCGGGGTAGCAAATGCTTGGACAAGGCTAGATAGTTTTTCAGCTTGGCAAAGTAAGTATGGTGCAATAATAATCTTGAAAATATTTTTAGCTGTACTTTTAATTGGCTTTGGCGCCATTCATAGAAGGTGGATTATCAAATCAGATTATCCATCAATTTTTAGATTAGTTACGGCAGAGATTTTTATAATGGCTGGAACCATATTTGTAGGAAGTTGGCTATCAACGGTTGCACCACCTGAGAAAGAGATTGCTATAACTCCAGCGCTACTTGTCACAGGTATTCAACTGCCACCAGAGCCTAATCTTTCTCGACTTTTATTCTCTTATGAACCAGATGGTTTAATGCTAGGAGTACTTATATTTATTGTTGCTTTATATATCAAAGGCGTAATTATTTTAAGCAGGCGGGGTGTTAAGTGGCCAGTTGGTAGAACTATTGCATTTGCCCTTGGTGTTAGCGCAGTAGATTATGCAACTAGTGGTGGACTTGGGCTGTACTCGCACTTTTCTTTCTCAATTCATATGGCCGCTCATATGGTGATTGGAATGATTGCACCAATTGGAATTGTTTTAGGAGCGCCAGTTACTTTAGCGCTAAGAACCCTGCCAATTGGTAGAGATGATCAAGAACGTGGCGTTAGAGGCTCTCTCATTGCAGTTTTGCACTCTAGATTTGGCAAAATATTTACAAATCCAGT
>LIBD01000079.1 GCA_001437855.1 Actinobacteria bacterium BACL4 MAG-120820-bin23
CTTTTTTACACTCTTCTTTGCTGAAGATTTTTTAACACTCTTCTTGGCTGAAGATTTTTTAACACTCTTCTTAACACTGCGTTTTGCAGATGCTTTCTTAGCTGCTTTCTTCTTTGCTGCCACTTAAAACTCCTTTAGTCATTTACGCTAGTTAAGTTCACTAACCTTATTTAGATGAAGGTATTCCTAGGGAAGGATGAGATAAGGATACAACACCGAGTGCGTGATTTATTCGAATGAAATTAGAGCAGTTCAAGTAGAACCGGTGCGATTGCCCGTAATGCCCGCCCGCGATGGCTAATTTCATCTTTTACCGCAGGAGATAATTGCGCCAAAGTTTTATCAAAACCTTCTGGCAAAAAGATCGGGTCATAACCAAAGCCATTATCACCATGTGATTTTTGAGTAATTTCACCCTTTAACTCACCTAGCATCTGGTGCTCGGCTTTATGGCCGCCGGCAGCTGGTTGGTAAAAGGCGACCACCGTTTTAAATTGTGCTCCCCGGCTGCCAGCTGGCGTATTAGCTAATTGCGTTAAGACTTTTTCAATATTTAATTTATCCCTCATCTTGGCATCAGATCCGCCATAGCCAGCGTATCTGGCTGAGTAAATTCCAGGATCGCCATTTAGTGCGTCAATAAATAATCCACTGTCATCTGCTAAGGCAGGTAAGTTTGTAAAATCTGATATTTGCCTAGCCTTTAGCCAAGCGTTTTCACTTAAACTGTTTCCACTTTCAACTACCTCAGGTAGATCTGGAAAATCAGCTAGACCTAGAATCTTTATATCAGCAGCTAAATTACTAAGTAATCTTTCCAACTCTGCGATCTTGCCAGTATTTTTTGATGCTAAAACCAACTTAGACATTTTGTAAAATTATTTAGATAAGGATTGGATTTGAAGTTTTGTTAAATCAGCACAGCCCTTAGCACCTAAATTTAATAATTGATCTAGTAAATTGCGATCAAATGGTTTTCCTTCAGCAGTTCCTTGCACCTCAATAAAATTACCATCACCGGTGCAGACAATATTCATATCAGTTTGAGCAGCAACATCCTCTTCATAGCAAAGATCTAAGGTTGGTATGCCGTCTATGATTCCAACTGAAACTGCCGCAACTGATTGGGTTAAGGGATTTGATTTCTCGGCAATGTGGGAATTTGATTTCGCCCAAGATATCGCATCCGCTAGGGCAACATATGCCCCAGTAATCGCAGCTGTTCTAGTGCCACCATCTGCTTGCAATACATCACAATCAATCACAATTGTGTTTTCACCTAATGCTTTCATATCTACGATGCCACGTAAGGATCTGCCAACTAATCTGGAGATCTCCTGAGTTCTGCCACCTAACTTGCCTTTAACACTCTCGCGGTCAGATCTAGTATGAGTAGCTCTAGGCAACATGGCGTACTCACTTGTTACCCAACCCTCACCCTTACCAACTAACCAGCGGGGCACTCCTGGAGTAAAGGATGCAACACATAAAACTCTAGTCTTACCAAACTCAACTAGGACTGATCCTTCGGCATTATCTAACCAATGGCGGGTAAATTTGATTGGCCGTAATTGATCACTTGATCTGCCATCGATTCTGCTAATGATTTATCTCCTCTTTTTTTCTCTAGTTAAATTTAAGCGCTTAGTGCTATTTTAAAGTTGTTAACTCTTAGATGTTAAATCTTATTAGTAACTGATACTACCTCTGGGCCTAGAAATCTTCGTGCTAAAGCGGCAAAACTGCTTGCATCCCCAGTTGCCACAAATCTATGTGTGGCAGGTGAGCTTTGGGTATTTAATAAATCTGCCTCAACTAAGGTTTTATACAGATCCTTTGCCGTCTCTTCAGCGCTGGAAACTAAGGTGACATCATTTCCCATGACATAGGAGATCACACCAGTTAACAATGGATAGTGGGTACAGCCTAAGACGAGAGTATCAATCTTGGCCTGCTGCATTTGGGCTAAGTAATCTTGGGCAATTTTTGTAATCTCATCCCCTGAGGTTTTACCCTGTTCAACAAACTCAACAAATAGTGGGCAGGCTTTAGAGGTAATTTTCAATTGTGGTGCCGCAGCAAATGCATCTAAGTAGGCTTTAGAATCAATGGTGGCGGTTGTGCCAATGACGCCGATATTGCCACTTCTAGAAGCAGAGACAGCTCGGCGAACTGCGGGTTGAATAACCTCAATTACTGGGATGGTGTAGCGCTCGCGCGCATCACGAAGCATTGCAGCACTTGCAGTATTACAAGCAATCACAATTGCTTTGACGCCAGCGGCAACTAATTGGTCCATTATTTCTAGCGCGTAAGTTCTCACTTGAGCAAGTGGTCTTGGACCATATGGGCCACGGGCGGTATCGCCAATATAAAGAATCGATTCACCCGGTAGCTGATCGATTATTGCTCGTGCAACAGTTAAGCCACCAACTCCAGAATCAAAGATTCCGATCGGTGCATTCTTATTAGCTGCAGAGTTGATTGCCATTTGAGGTAAGTGTAAATGCAGCCATCAGAAGTAGTGTTATTCAGAAAATGTCCGATTTGCCCTCTTTTACCTGAGAAATCTTAAGAATTAAGGGGAATTAGGGGTGGATTGTCTTGATGAACTCGCTGGTAACCACCACTCTAATGCCTAGGCAATTAGTCGTAGCCTGCATATGAGGTTACGAATCTTTGCTGGCTTGTATCCAAAAGGATATGAGCAAACTAAATGCCTATGGAGGCTTTTTAGATGAACTCAATTGCATTATCTGCAGATCAGTTCGGCATCGTTTATAACGTCCTTTCATTTGGACTTGTATCAATGCTTGCCTGCACTATCTACACACTAGTTTCACAATCACGAGTACTACCTAAGTACCGCACAGCACTTGTTATGTCATCAATGGTGACATTTATTGCTGCTTACCACTATTGGAGAATTTTCAATTCATTTGATGATTCATACGCTAATGGTGCGGTGCAAGTTGGAACTGGTAAAGGAGCATTCAACGAGGGATATCGCTACGTTGACTGGATTCTGACAGTACCTCTACTTCTAGTTGAAGTAATTGCAGTACTTGCTCTTGCTAAGGCAGCGGCTTCTTCATTAATTACCCGCTTAGTGCCTGCATCAGCAGCAATGATCGCACTTGGTTACCCAGGTGAGATTTCAACTGACAACAACACCAAGGTTCTATGGGGTGTATTGTCAACAATACCTTTCCTATACATTTTGTATGTATTGTTCGTCGAGCTTTCAAAGTCTCTAGATCGTCAACCAGCAGGAGTAGCTGCGACTGTAGGTCGTCTACGTTTGCTATTGATCGCAACTTGGGGCGTTTATCCAATCGCATACCTTCTACCAATTCTTGGTCAAGATGCATTGGATCCGGCAGCGTTTGTTAATCGTCAGATTGGTTACACAATCGCAGACGTATTAGCTAAGTGCGTATTTGGTCTAACAATCCTAAAGATTGCAAGGATGAAATCCGTAGCTGAAGGAATGAAGGACGATCACTAATCGTCTTTAATTAATTGAAGTGGGGCTGAGAAATCAGCCCCACTTTTTTTATCACTATAGGTGATTAAGTAAATTCTCCTGAATACCACCCAGCCAAAAATAGACTGCGAAAAGTGGTTTTTGTTGATCAGTATCTGGCATCAATTCATAACTTTCAAAACTACTATGGTCAATATTTAGCCGTACTGAAAGTGCCAGTCTCAAATCATTAATTGCGATTAGCCATTGAGTTGGATCACTTATGGCAATATCTGCCCGTTCTAACTCATGATCAACTGGAAAAACTAGCTGCTCTCTTAGGTATAAAAGGTGATCTTGCTTTAACTTTCGCAATGCTGGCTCTGTATATTTACGAAATTCATCCGCACTCTCTGGATCTGGATACGCATTTGGTAAAAGTCGCTTAAGCACAGGATCCTCAGGTTGAGATATTGGAGATTGGATGTTGCCCATGGTTGCTGCCATAAGTTGTGCGAATGGATCATCGGATTGATAGTGATGATTGAAATTTCCCTCTCCTAATAATTCAAGTAGCTGTTCGACAAGATTAATTAAAATATGTAACTCATCATTGCTTAGTGCTACTGATAAATCCCCAGTGGCCGGAGTGCCTTTAAACTCGCCCATGATCTTCCCTTTGAAGTGTTGCCCAGAGTCCATGCTCATGCAAACTTTGAACTGCTCGTTCCATCTCTTCTCTAGTTCCTGAAGCCACAACAGCTTTTCCTTCATTATGAACTTGCATCATGAGTTCATGTGCTTTTTCTTTTGAAAATCCAAATAGCTTAATAAACACATATGTAACGTAATTCATTAAATTAACTGGATCATCCCAAACAATAGTTACCCAAAGGTGATCAAAAAATTTACTTAAATCTAA
>LIBD01000080.1 GCA_001437855.1 Actinobacteria bacterium BACL4 MAG-120820-bin23
CAGATTGTCTTAATTAATCACAATCACGACAAACAGCTTTTGGACCTTCACCTTTGGCTCGTTGATTAATATGTTTTACTAAAAAGCAGCGCGAGCAGGTGAATTCATCCTCTTGCTTTGGCACAACCTTTACCGTTAACTCTTCACCAGATAGATCAGCTCCTGGTAACTCTAAATTCTCAGCCGCCTCTGCCTCATCAATATCTACCTGACCAGATTGAGCATCTGCTCTTCTAGCCTTTAATTCCTCGAGGGACTCTTCATGTAACTCTTCATCGGTTTTTCTGGGGGTGTCGTAATCAGTTGCCATCATCCACCTCCTTTTTTAAATCATTTAAACTTTTTCACTTTGGGAGAGTTTTTCCCAACTGGGCGGATAATCCCCTATTACTATCGATTACACCTAATTAACACAGGGTGTGTCGGGATTATTCCCGCTCTAAATTTCTAGTTCGACGCTCAGCCTCACTCCTTCGCCACTTTGCAATCTCGCCATGGTTTCCAGATAGTAAAACTTCCGGAACTTCAAGACCGCGCCAGAGGGCAGGTTTTGTGTAATTTGGATACTCAACTAATTGTTGATCATCTTGGCCTGAAATTGAATGTGACTCTTCTTTTAGCGAATCTGGATTGCCTAATACCCCAGGTAATAATCTTGCGGTAGCTTCAATAATTACCATCGCAGCTACCTCGCCACCACCTAATACATAATCACCAATTGAAACCTCATGAACTCTGAAATTTTTCTGACTTCGGTAGTAATCACCAACTCTGGCATCTATTCCTTCATATCTGCCACATGCGAAAATAATCTGATCACACTTTGAAAATTGCGCTGCCAGCTGTTGATTAAACTTCTTACCAGCTGGAGTTAAAATAATTAGATCAATTACTTGCTCATTTGAAGTAATTTTATCGATTGCATCTCCCCAGACCACTGCAGACATAACCATGCCCGCCCCGCCGCCATAAGGTGTGTCATCTACTGATTGGTGCACATCAGTTGTTTGATCGCGAAGATCATGAATATTTATTTGCAGCAATCCCTTATCTTGCGCTTTACCCAAAAGGGATAATTTAAGGGGGGCTAAATACTCTGGAAAGATCGAAATTAAATCAAAGCGCAACATCAAGTAACCCCTCTGGTGGATTAATCTCAATCTTTTTATTAGCAATATCAATACTTGTAATTATCGCCTTAACCATTGGTATTAATACCTCCCTGCCTAGGTGATCTACCGCTAGTAAATCTTGTCCGGGAAGTGCCACAATCTCAGTAACATTTCCAATTAATTCACCAGTTTGTAAAAATACCTTTGAACCAAGTAATTGCTGATAGTGATACTCACCCGGAGCTAAATTACTAAAATCCACCTCACTAGAAATCAATTCATCTTTTAAGCTTTCAATCTGATCTCGATTATTAATGCCTTCAAAGGAGAGAAGTAATATTTGGTTATGCCAGCGAGCGGACTTAATTGTTAACTCTTGACCAGAGTTTGTTGTTAACTTACCGCCAACAGAAAATCTCTGCTCTGGATCATCGGTACGAACCTCAATAGTTGCTTCACCCAAAACACCATGTGCGCGGCCGATGCGACCTACGACAAGTTGCAAATTAACGAACCTCGTCTGCCTCGATTAGATCTACTCGAACTGAACGACCGGCAATAGCACTAACAACAGTACGTAATGCTTTTGCGGTTCGACCATTGCGACCAATAACTTTGCCAATATCTTCAGGATGAACTCTTACCTCTAAAGTTGTGCCACCGCGAGAGGATTTTTCAGTAATAACAACCTCTTCAGGATTATCAACAATACCTTTTACTAAATGCTCTAATGCTTCATCAATCATTATTTACTCTTTTTTATCAGCTTCAGCTACTACTTCAGCTGGAGTTTCAACTGCAACTGCCTCTGGTGCTGCAACTGCCTCTGGTGCTGCAACTGCCTCTGGTGCTGCAACCTCTTCTGCTTGTGCAACAGGAGTAGCTGCCTCGCCTGACTCTGGAACTGAAACTTTTTTAGTAACTACTGGTGGTACATACTCTGGCTCAACAATAATTTCACCATCTGCACCACGACGCTCTTTAATTTTGGTTGCCTTACCAGTTAATTTACGTAGGTAGTAAAGCTTTGCGCGTCTGGCTGAACCATGACGAATGATTTCAATTCTTTCAATTACTGGAGTGTGTACTGGGAATGTACGCTCTACGCCAACACCATAAGAAATTTTACGAATAGTAAATGATTCTCTAATTCCTGAGCCAGATCTAGCAATTACAACACCTTGGAAAACCTGAATACGACTCTTGCTACCTTCAATAACTCGAACGTGAACTTTAAGTTCATCACCAGAGCGAAATGTTGGGATGTCCTTACGAAGTGATGTGGCATCAACAGCATCTAACACGTTCATTATTTGTCCTAATCGTTAATTCTAAAGTCAGTCAATAAATTTGAATGAGCCCGTATCTTGCCACAGTCAGGGCGGTTAGATCAATTTGAGTTCAAAGTAAGGGCAAAAGGGCTGCGTGCAGAGTAGGGCCCGCGCATAAAACTAACTCACCATCGGGTGTGCCACCACCTTTACCAGAAATCTTGGCACCTGCTTCAGTTGCAATTAATCCACCAGCGGCCAGATCCCATTCTTTAAGCGAAGCTTCAAAATATGCATCCACTGCCCCCATCGCCACATAACAAAGATCAACTGCTGCAGCACCATTTCTTCTTAAATCTCTTATCTTTGGTAATAAATTGGCCATTGCTTGACCTTGGCCAATTCTCAAAGTTAGATCATAAGCAAATCCAGTTGCAATCAATGCTCGATCAAGTGGTACTGGATCATTGCATTTAATTTTCTTGCCATTATATGTAGCACCTTGTGATCGAATTGCACTCCAGAGACCATTTAAAGTTGGTGCATAAACCACACCAACAACCACACCATCTTTATCTTTGGCCGCAATTGATATATTCCACCCTGGTAATCCGTAAAGATAATTTACAGTGCCATCAATTGGATCAATTACCCAAGTAATTCCAGATTTACTCTCGCGGGCTGAGCCCTCCTCTGCCACAATGCCATCATCTGGCCTGGCGGCTAATAATTTTTCAACAATCATCTTTTCTGCCTGTTGATCCATTTGGGTTGCAAAATCAACAGCTGAACTTTTCTCAGTTAAGGTAAAGGTGTCAGGGCGATTCATTAATAGGCTGCCGGTGGCCTTGGCAACAGATTCAGCCAATTCTAATAATTCTGCGCTCACCTGGTTATCTAACCATGAGAATGTCATTATCTAAGCATGAGTGGCAGATTTATCTCACCTAATTATTATGGCAATCTACTCTCATGAGTGAACCAACCGACCTGCGCCTAATTGGCCGTACCTCTGAAGGTAGCGAGCTAGAACTTGTCGACCACTCTGGTAATGCCTATCACTTACGAGTAAGTGACACGCTTCGTGCGCTAATAAATCAGCCAAGACTTTCTGCCGTTGCAGATGTTGAAACAACGATAACTACAACTGTCAAAGAGGTGCAGGCAAGATTGCGTGCTGGCGAAACTATTGATGCTATTTCTAGAACTACCGATTGGCCAATAGAGAAAATTGAAAACTACGCCGGACCAATTCTGCAAGAGCGCGCATTTGTTATTTCGCAAGCACTAGCAACTCAAATTAAACGTGAACCTCATGCGCCTTACTTAGAAACAGCAGTAGCAAATCAATTAGCACCACGTGGGGTAGATATGAGCACGGTGGAGTGGAATACCTATCGCCTGCCAGATGGAAATTGGCATCTAACTCTTTACTATCCACTTCGGGATGGCTCGCCCGGAGATCCAAAAGGTGAAGCAGTTTGGTTATTTAATTTAGGTCGGCGAGCTTTATCTGCTCATGATGATGGTGCCAGGTGGATTAGTGGTGAAGCAAAACCAAAACAGCCAGCTCAAGCCTACGGAAATATTCCACAAACTGATGCCCCAAGACTTGTATCAATCAAAGAAGATGTCACACCATATGCACCAACCCAACTTGCATCAGTGGAAGAGATTGATGAAGAAGCAAAAAGTGATGGCGTAACCCGCCGAATTAAAATTCCATCTTGGGATGACATTATGTTTGGCAAAAAGGATGAGGATTAAGCAAGTAGTAGTGGAATCTCAACTTCAATATCTGTAGTTCCACCATGATGGCCCACCATAGAACTTTCTTCTTTAACTCTTGCTGGATCAATCAGAATTAAATCTGTATTGGGAATTGCGATTAAATCTCCCATTCGATCAGCAGAATCCTCA
>LIBD01000081.1 GCA_001437855.1 Actinobacteria bacterium BACL4 MAG-120820-bin23
ACGCCACTTACACGCTACCGAGTTATTAAGACTAGGTGAACCGTTGCACGTTGTATCTAAACGGTTGGGGCATAAAGACCCTATGGTTACCGCAACTATCTACGCACACGTCTCAGATGAACAGGCAGAGACCGCCTCTAGTACTTTCGCTAACGGCGCTCGCTTGGCTAATTAGGTAGGGTGTTAGGGAAAGTGTTAGGGAAACTAATAGCAAGGCACAATTAAATAAGTTTTAGATAATTTTCACGCTTATATTAAGTGGGTTGTGAGGGATTCGAACCCCCGACCCGGTGATTAAGAGTCACCTGCTCTACCAACTGAGCTAACAACCCGGCGTTTTATTACTGGCCGACCCTATCAGCGATTTACCATTGGTAAATTCTTACGATAGGTAAGGCCTATTTATTAATGCTTTTTAAAGCGAGCGTAGGAGGCATTTATTTCTTCCTCTGCCGCCCTTTGATCAACCCAATCACCACCATGAACTGACTTATTTGGCTCAAGTGATTTATAGACTTGAAAGAAGTGTTTTATCTCTTCGAGCTCAAAGCTTGGCAGATCTGAGATATTAGTTAGGTAATCCTTTCGAACATCCCCTGCTGCTACGCAAAGTAATTTGTCATCACCACCTGCTTCATCACTCATCCGCAGCATGCCAATTGTTCTTACTGAAACCACACAACCTGGAAAGGTTGGTTCATCTAGCATTACTAACGCATCTAATGGATCCCCATCTAGTGACAATGTGTTTTCGACAAATCCATAATCATATGGATATCTAGTTGAGGTAAAGAGCATTCGATCTAATCTGATCTGGCCAGTTTTATGGTCGATCTCATACTTATTTCTAGAGCCAGCTGGAATCTCAATTACCACATCAAAGATCATCGGTTTCATATAACTCTCCTTGATTAAAGTAGGTATGGCAATCAAAAAAATATTGTGGGGTGAGCGACGGGGCTCGAACCCGCGACATCCCGGACCACAACCGGGTGCTCTACCAGCTGAGCTACGCCCACCATGTTTTTCTCAACGCTAATGATACGGTAATAATCTCTACCTGTTTTTTATACCTTACTTATTACCCTCACTTATTACTTCCATTACTGCATACTGAGTCTAATTTAAGGGATAAATATTGCACTGCGGTAGTAATCTAGCTCTGCGATGGAGTCCCTAATATCACCTAAGGCTCGATGGTTTCCCTCCTTGGCTGGGGCGCTGAAGTAGGTTTTAGGGTGCCATCTTCTTGCCAACTCTTTAATGGTTGAGACATCAATGGTGCGATAGTGCAGATACTTATTTAATAAGGGTAGATCTCGGGCGATAAAGGCGCGATCGACATAGACCGAGTTGCCAGCCAGGGGAGATTTACCAGCGGCGGGGGCATACCTTTTTAAGTAGGCGATGATCAGCTCATCTGCCTTTGCCAATGTGGTGCCATTTGGGATCTCAGTTATTAAGCCAGATTTAGTATGCATATCTTTTACGACCTCTACCATTGAATCTAATTTTGCCTGCTCACATTTGATCACCAGATCCACACCCTCGCCCAAGACATTTAATTGGGCATCGGTAACTAGCACTGCAATCTCAACTAGCGCGTCATTATTGATATCTAGCCCAGTCATCTCACAATCTACCCAGATTAGGTGTGGCAGATCTTGGCTCATGGGGGTAAGCCTATGGGATCACCAACTAAAGGTAAGTTCACCTGTCGTTCACCTTCTTTTTACGTAAAGTCCCCACAAATAATCACCCCGGCCTAGATTATTAGCCCATGTCGCAAACCCTGCTTGAGCCAAAAACAACGCCAACACCCAGGGTAATTACTACCGAACCAAGATTTACCGACAAGGTTTTCAGAGCAGTTGTCACCTCAGGTGGCTTGGTCTCATTTGTATTGCTGGGCTTAATTGGATTTTTTCTAATTTATAACGGCTTTGAAGCGATTAGAAATGCTGGCTTTGGCTTTATAACTGGCTTTGATTGGGTGGATGCAATTCCAGAGGAGAATCAACCAGCATCTTATGGAATTGGCGCAATGTTGTATGGAACTATTGTGACTGGAATTTTAGCAATGCTTATGGGTGTGCCAGTAGCTGTTGGCACAGCTTTATTTTTATCTTATTACGCACCAGAGTGGTTAAAAAAACCAATGGTGGTTGTGGTAGATGTAATGGCAGCTATTCCATCAATTGTTTATGGACTTTGGGGATACTTTGTCTTAATGCCACATGCTGAGTACTGGGCAAAGTTAATTCATAAGTACTTTGGCTTTATTCCATTTTTTGATATGCCAGCGCCAGTATTTACTAGATCACCATTTATTGCCGGATTAGTACTTGCCATCATGATTACCCCAATTGTTACCGCAATTGCCCGAGAGGTATTTGCTCAAACGCCATTGGAGCGAATTCAAGCAGCTTACGCCTTAGGTGCTACTAAGTGGAGCATGATTAAAGCGGTGGTCTTTCCATATGGCAGAGGTGGTGTGGTTGGTGGAGCGATGCTTGGCTTAGGTCGAGCCCTTGGTGAAACTGTTGCAGTTTATACAGTATTAAATTTAGTTTATGACATTAAAATTGAAATTTTATTAAGTGCTGGTGGCAATGTGGCATCTATGATTGTAAATAAATTTGGTGAGGCAGATTTTGTTGAACTGCAAGCTTTAATGGCAGCAGGCTTTGTGCTCTTCTTAGTAACGCTGATGGTTAATTTCCTCGCTAATACCATTATTAATAAGACGGCCCGGGAGTAAGAGAATGAGCCAAACTTTGATTGCAAAAACACCACAAAAGCCGTGGAAGTTAACCCCAAAACAGCTGCTGCCAGATCTACTAGGTGCAATCTTTACCGTGGCGGCAACCTTTGCCATTGTGGCCCTATCCCCATTAAAAGGTAAATTAGGTTTTGCCTTAGTTTTAATCTTTATGGCAATCATTACCGCCACCGCTATAAGTTGGATTACGCGAGATCGAAAAGCTGCCACCAATGCCACTACAACAGTTTTGGTTTATATCGCAGCTGCTTTTGTAATTATTCCACTAGCCTCTGTTTTATATGAGATTGTTCGACTAGGGGCAAATGCACTCTCCATTGGCATGTTTACCACCGATATGTCACAGACTGCATCCGAGACAGAGTTAAGTGAGGGTGGATTACTACACGCAGTAATTGGTACCGCTTATATCGTCACCTTTGCCACCATAATTTCAACACCAATTGGCATCCTGACTGCGTTATATATTGTTGAGGTAAAGGGCAGATTTGCAGGCCCGGTGAGATTTTTCGTGCAAGCAATGAGTGGTGTGCCATCAATTGTGGCTGGACTTTTTATATTTGCAGTGTGGATGGTTCAATTAGGAAATGCCTACAGCGGTATTGCCGGCGCCCTGGCACTGACCGTCTTAATGATTCCAACTGTGGCTAGAACCTCTGAGGAGGTATTAAAACTAATTCCACCTGATCTGCGTGAGGCAGGACTAGCACTTGGCGCCACTCAATGGCGCACCGTTGCCATGGTAATTATTCCAGCAGCTCGCAGTGGTTTAGTTACCGCAGTTATCTTAGGAATTGCCCGAGTTGTGGGTGAGACCGCTCCCTTGCTACTAACTGTTGGCGGGGCAGATGCAATTAACTTAAATCCAACCCAAGGAAATATGTCTGCCTTCCCATACCATGTTTGGAAAAACCTATTAATTGGTAGCCCAAATGCGATAAGCAGAGCATGGCAGGGCGTATTTGTATTAATGGTGCTAGTTCTAATCTTTTTTGCCCTCGCTCGCTACCTAGGGGCGGCAAAAACTGGAAATAGAAGAAGTAGAAAGAGATGAGTAATCAAAATGATTCCCAAAACACTAACGATCGAAAGGCAGATATGAGTCAGGTAACGGGCAAACAGGAGAGTGCAACTGCAAATAGAGCTCAGGCAACACAAGCTGTTGCCACCCACTCACTATCTGAGGTCGCTAAGGCCCGAACCGCCAAGGTAGGTACACCCACAACTGGCTCAACTGGGTTGGAGGCAAAAAATATTCACGCCTGGTTTGGTAGCAAACATGTATTAGAGGATATCTCCTTAGATTTCTTCTCCGGCACCGTTACTGCTTTAATCGGCCCATCTGGTTGTGGAAAATCCACCTTTATTAGAATTTTAAACCGGATGCATGAGTTTATTCCAACTGCAGCACTAGCTGGCCAGGTAATTTTAGATGGCAAAGATGTGTATGAGCCAGGGGTGGATGTAACCAAAATTAGATTACGAGTAGGAATGGTATTTCAAAAACCAAATCCATT
>LIBD01000082.1 GCA_001437855.1 Actinobacteria bacterium BACL4 MAG-120820-bin23
CCATTTAATCCGTTTGAGGTTAAAGTGGTGCCATCTATTGGATCAACTGCAACATCACACTCAGGTCCACTTCCGTTACCAACCGGTTCACCATTATGAAGCATAGGAGCATTATCTTTTTCGCCTTCACCGATGACTATTACACCTGACATATCAACTGTATTAATCATTTTTCGCATTGCGGCCACTGCAGCACCATCTGCAGCATCTTTATCTCCTCTACCTACCCAAGCAGAAGCTGCGACAGCTGCGGTTTCAGTAACTCTTACTAATTCAAGAGCTAAGTTACGATCTGGGAAATTAAATTCTGCTGACATCTGCACCTAAAGATTGGAGTTGGGTAGGAAAATCAGGATACCCACGGTCAATATGGAATGAGTCCTCAATAATTGTTATCCCATCACTTACTAATGCAGCTAATACCAGTCCAGCCCCTGCTCTAATATCGGTTGCAACCACCGGAGCGGCAGATAGTTGCTCAATTCCAGTAATTGCAGCATGGTGACCATCAACTTGAATCTTAGCTCCCAGGCGTAATAACTCATTTACAAACATAAATCTTCCTTCAAAAACATTCTCAGTAACTACCGAAGTACCATCGGCAATTGAGTTTAAGGTGATAACCATTGGTTGCAGGTCTGTTGGAAATCCCGGGTAAGGCAGCGTTGCCACATCAACTGCATGAGGTCTTTTATCCATTTTCACTCTAAATCCATTTTCAGTAGTGGTAACTACTGCACCTGCTTCAACTAATTTATCTAATGGCAACTCTAAGTGGTCGGCTCGACCATTTTCTATTGTGATATCACCTTTTGTCATTGCCGCTGCAAAAGCCCAGGTGCCAGTAACAATTCGATCTGGCAGGGTAGCGTGAGTTGCTGGCTTTAATTCACTAACCCCCTCAATTTTTATTGTATGCGAACCTAAACCAGAGATTTTAGCTCCCATAGAAATTAGAAACTCACCAAGATCTACAACATCTGGCTCCCGGGCAGCATTCTCAATAGTTGTTATTCCCTTAGCTAAGGTTGCTGCGGTCATAATATTTTCAGTTGCGCCAACACTTGGGAACTCAAGAGTTATAGCTGACCCAGATAAACCATTTTTTGCATTCGCAACTATAAAACCGTGTTCTAACTTAATCTCAGCTCCCATATCGGTTAAACCATTTATATGAAAGTCCAGACCGCGAGATCCAATTGCATCTCCTCCAGGAAGTGCAACCTCTGCTTGTCCAACTCGAGTTATCAATGGCCCTAATACATTTATCGAAGCTCTTAGTTTTCTAACTAAATCGTAATCTGCGCGATGACCAAGTGTTTTTGGTACATCAATACTTACCTCACCAGCTTTAGCATCAATCTCTATTGTGCAACCTAATCGAGTTAAAAGCTCTGCCATATATTCAACATCTGCAATTCCCGGTAGATTTGTGATTTTAGATTTACCTACCGCCAATAATGATGCCGACATTAATTTAAGCGCAGAATTTTTTGCACCAGAAACTCGAACTGTGCCAGCTAATCTGGCTCCGCCGACAACTCGAAAACGATCCATAATCAACCTATTGTAATTGCTCGATGACAGATATTTTAATCCTTGAAAGTATTGGTAATCAGATCTTTACGCTCAAACCTCTGATCAGCCAAAATATTAACACGAAGTACCTAGGTCGGTTACTTACTTTCGATAGTTGCCTTAGCAATCTTTAGATCTTTTTCAAAAACCAAGATCTTAGGCCCAGTCTTTGTCTGCGATAAGGTAGCTTTGATGCCAACTGATAGCAGTTTTTGTCGCAACATTTCACCTTCAATATGATTTTTTGGCGAGTGTGCCACCTTAAGTAATCCATACTCATCATCTAATCCAATTTTTTTGGGTCTTTCAATTAAAGATTTATTATTTGAAAATGCCCATCTTAAAATTATGGCTAACACTGCAACCACCAGAAAGCCAGAAAATGACTTTAAGAACAATGAATTGTTTATTCCACCCAGCATAGAATCCTTAAAAGTTATCGTCTTATTGGAAGATAAGTGTTAGTTGGTATTTTTTCATTTGCAGATGATTTATGACAAGTAGCTGAGATATTTCCAACCACGATTCCCGGGCGAGGTATAGGGGGCATTGGGGTAAGGGTTATAGGATCTAAGGTTTCTGGCATAAATAAAGGCTCATCGCTAATTAAAAGTATATTTGCATAAGTATTGGGGTTAAGTGAACCATAGGTTGTCCGTAAAGTTCCTAATAAAATTTTTTTACTTGGATCATTTGGGTCATTGCCCGAGACTGTTGATTTAATCTCCCACCACTTACAGCTGTAGTCAGCAGCTACTATTACAGCACCGCAAGCATTGGTTGAGCATTTCACTACATCAGCGGCTAACTTTCGTTTAGCTGAGATTAAGCCAACCAACTCTTTACCAGTAGGAATTTTGGCATAGATTCCTTTATTACTTGTAAACCTAACTGGTGGCCAAATTGGTGAAGGTGATGGAATTGGAGTCGCAGTCTTTTTAACTTTTTTCTTCTTTTTAGTTGGTTTTTTTGTTGCTTTCTTTTTTACTGGTTTTTTTGTTGAATCAGATTTAACAGTGCTCTTTCCAGTGGGCTTTACAGTTGCTTTTTTAGATGGACTTGGCTTTGAACTTGGTTTAGGGGTTGGAGTAGCAGCATGTGCACTGGATCCTAATAAAACTAGGCACAGCGATAGGGCAATTAGTTGTCTTACTCTCATTCTCTACTCCACTTGAAGGTTCTAATAGCAAAAAATAATCCAACTATTAACCAGATGACTAATACAATTGCAGTTTTACCAATTTCCCAACTTTGTGCTACCTCTTGAGTTGCAAAATCATCTGGTAAAAAGACGGACCGCATACCTTGAGTTAGCCATTTAAGTGGGAATAAGGCTGCAAATTGTTGCATCCAATCTGGCAGAGAGGTAAATACAAAAAATACACCGCTAAAAAACTGCAGAATAATAACTATCGGTGAAACAACCGCTGAAGCACCTCTGCCACTTTTTGGAACAACTGAAAAGGCAATTCCAAGCACAGTTGAGCAGGCACTACCTAAGATCACTAACCAGGCGAAGTTCCACCATAACTGTGGGTCTGAAGGTAAATTCAAATCAAATACTACTGATCCAAAAAATAACAGCAGTGCAGTTTGTATAATCATTAAAATTGTCACTAGTAGAGCTTTACCGATGAAGTACGAGGTGACAGACATTGGCGTTCCCCTAAGTCTTTTTAAAGTGCCATCATCTCGCTCCATAGGAATAGTGATTGCAAGTTGCTGAAATCCCGTATTGACTAAGCCAGATGCGATCATGCCTGCCACAAAGTACTGACTAAAGGTCACACCCGGTGCAATAGTGTCTTGAAAAACCGAGCCAAAAATAAAGAGCAAAATTACTGGAAATAGGAGAGTAAAGACCAAAGATTCTCGCTGGCGCATAAATTGCTTTAATTCTAGAGAGCTTCTTAATACTCCAATTCTTAAAGTATCTTTCAAATTTTTCATTTCAACTCACCAATCATTCTTAAATAAATCTCTTCAAGATTTGGTCTGAGTACCTGTAGCTCTGGAATTGAGCCATTAAATTGCTTACTTAACTTAATAACCTCATCAGTTGGGTTGCTAGTCAGTAGCTCTTTGCTTACCCCATTTTCTAACCACATAACTTTAGCCGGAGCATTATTTCTACCACCTAAGGTTGCAGGTGGTGCAATTTCGATAATCTTTCCATTGTTTATAACGCCAACTCGATCAGCAAGTTCTTGAGCTTCATCAAGATAGTGGGTGGTTAGTAAAATCGTAGTTCCTTCTGATTTTAAGGTTCGAATCAACTCCCAAAAAGATCTTCTAGCCTCGGGATCAAAGCCAGTTGTCGGCTCATCTAAAAATAGCAACTCCGGTGAACCGATAATGCCAAGGGCCACATCTAATCTTCTGCGTTGGCCACCTGATAACTGCCTGGTTTTTGAATTTTCTTTATCGCTTAACCCAACAGCATTAATTACTTGATGTGTATCCTTTGGATTATCAAAGTAATTTGCAAAGTGGGAAACAGTTTCTATTACCGTTAAATCAGCAGCATCATTTGCTGACTGTAAAACTATTCCTATTTTATTACGCCACTTTTGAGCTGCACTTCCTTTAGTGGCTGGATCAAACCCTAAGACTTTTATCTCACCAGAGTTTGCGCTGCGATACCC
>LIBD01000083.1 GCA_001437855.1 Actinobacteria bacterium BACL4 MAG-120820-bin23
TGCTAATTCACCTGCCATCATTTCAGTTGCGGCGAAATCTTCATATCGCTCAGACTGGACAAATAAGCGCTCTAATAAGGGTTTTTATACCTTTACATCAGATCGCACCCTAAGGAGCTATATCGGCTAAAGTCGAAATAGAAGCCAAGGGGCCCGCGAATCTAATGATTCGGGGGCCTTTTTCTTTTCTCCAAAACAATAAAAGCCAATAGGCAAGAAACAAAAACCAATGAAAGATAACGAAAGGAAAGGTGAGAACGATGACCGTTCTCTTCAGCGAACTACTAATCCCAGGTTGGGCAGAAGGCCCAACTGCAAAAATCGGATTGGCAGATGTCACCTGGGCATATGACGATGCACCAGTAATCTCCTATACCGACTACAGCACAAACTCAACGGCAAATTCAACTTATGCCAAGAGCTCAACGGCTAAGGGTGATTACAAGCGCGCTGATAATCCTTTCGCTCCTGAAATTAAGAGCCCAGCCCAGCCACTCTCCCTACCCTGTCATACAGCCGATCCAGAGCTCTTCTTTAGCGAGAGTGCACCAGTAATTGCCCAAGCTAAAGCGCTATGTGGCCTCTGCCCAATGCGGGCTAAGTGTTTAACGGCTGCGCTATCTAGAGCTGAGCCATGTGGTGTCTGGGGAGGTGAGTTATTTGATGAGGGTCAAATAATTCAAAGCAAGAGATTGCCAGGTAGACCGGCAAAGGTTGCTGTGGCAAGTTAATTAACAAATAAACTGTTAACTAGAAAGGGTTAACAAAAAAGGGACCGGTTAATAACCGGTCCCTTTAACTTTTTGTGATTGCTTTTTAGTTAAGCCTTACCAAGAATTCGATTTACCTTTGTGCCACAAACTGGGCAAATTCCTTGCGCCATCCGGCGACCAGAATCAGAGACCTTTACATGTCCTTCAAAAGAGCGCTTTTCTTTGCACTTAACGCAATAAGCCTCACCCTTGTACTCTTCTGCCATTTTCTTCCTCCATCCGCCGCACCCTTGGGAGCACGCAGGGGAGTTCCTGCGCGAGAGTACGAATGGCAACACCATACCCCTCACACCACGCTCAACTGGGGTTTTCCACGCGTAAAATCAAAAATATTGGGTTAGAAAGTGAAAAAAAGGGGTAAAACTAGATATTTACCGCCGACATCACACCAGAGTTGCCAATTTGGCAACCAATCTCAAATCCTTCTAAAAAGGCTTCAGCCCGGAGTAGATCATCAAAGCGGTGTAAATAATTTTTAAAATCTTGATCATGGCCTGGAACTTTAAGATGTATTAGTTCATGAAAGATTATGTAGTTTAAAACATAAGTAGGTGCACCAATTAGACGATCTGAAATTCTGATGGTCCGATCAACTGTGGTGCAGGAGCCCCATCGCTCACTCATATTGCGCCAGTTAATACTTGCAGGTTTAATCTCAAACTCAGGTAGCAGTTTTGACAAGAGTTCAAGAGCTATCTGCATTAATTGATCATCAGTTTTGCGCTCCTTTGCCTCTCGCCGTAAAACCATAGCGATCATCTCGGGGATAGCTGCGATCTCATCCTGCTTACTCATCCGAGCTGGGATGCTGATCTGGATTACACCGCCTTTTCGATAGGCGCTAATACTGCTTCGCCTTCTTCGACTTCTAACCACCCTAAATTCTGGTAACCCTTCTGGCAATAAAGAGTCTCGCTTGGCTCTGCGCTTTGAAATCTGGGCTACTGGTGGCAGTAAATCTCCAAAGAGAATTTCCTGTTCAAAGTTATCCACCATTACCTCTTTTTATCCACCATAATTTAGGCTATCTCCACAGGTTAATCCACAGAGATTAGATAATTTTACGCACACCTATATCAACATCATCTTTAGGCATACCGAAAGAAAAGATTATTGATTACAACCTCTTGAATTTACAGGCTTACGGTCAAAAAAATCTTAAAAAAACTCCAAACAATCGGTCGGATCAAGTTGATTATCCGGATTTATTAACCTAAGTTAGCGCTACGAAGTCCCCGGATAACCGTTTCATATCTGCAAGGGGAAGGCAGATAGGAAATGTGCGGCCGGGGATTTCGCTTTTTAATTTCTAACTTTAAATCAGTCCAGAAAGATCATCTGGAGCTGTGACGCTATCTAAAAATGCCGCCACATCAGTTAAATCTTTAGGCATTGGTAAAAATGCTGGATCTTCCCAACACTTATCTCGACCATCTGAACTACGTAATTTCTTTACCTCACCCCAAAAGGTGGCTGACTCTCTTAACTTTCTTGGCGAAATTTCTAAACCAAGCAAACTAGCAAACATCTGTTGCATCGGCGAGCTAGTCGCGCGCCGGCGTCTGGAATTTTCAATTAATGCATTAAAACTTGGGATTCGATCGGCTGCCACTTGGGAAATAACATGATCAATCCAGCCCTCAATTAAGGCTAAGGCCATCTCTAATTTTGTTAATGCCAGCTCTTGAGCTGGAGTTTGTTGCGGTGTGAATAAACCAGAGTTTAAAGCGATATTAATTGATTGTGGGTCATTGATATCAATCTCTCCAGAACTCATCGCCTCTTCGGCTTGGCGGGTAATAGATTCAATATCGATGGTGATTCCTTGACCATAGGTTGTAATGGCATCAGTTAGGTAAGAGTGCAGCCAGGTATTATTTGAAAATAATCTACTTGCGGCCACCTCTCGTAATGCTAAATAGAGATTAATTTCAGATTTTTCAATTCCTAAGCCTTGCGCCCACTCATTGATATTTTGTGGGATTAAATGAGGGCCACTATCGGAGTTAAGTAGTGGAATAGCCACATCATTAGCACTAGTAATGGAGTTAGCAAGCAATCCAATTCCTTGTCCTAATTGGTTGGCAATTAGCGTGCCCATAAAGCTTCTCAGTAGTTTTGCCACCATCTGCTTCATTACCTCTTGTTGCTCTGGCGACTGATCGATCTGAGCGGTGATTTCAATCGGCAGTGAGGTGGCTGGGTTGGCAATCACCTTTGCTAAGGCATCTGCCATGCCGGCTGCCAGGGGTTCAATCAGCCGTTGCCAGCCAAGTAGTGACTCCTCTAGCCAAA
Organism: Actinobacteria bacterium BACL4 MAG-120820-bin23; assembly: GCA_001437855.1. GTDB lineage: Bacteria > Actinomycetota > Actinomycetes > Nanopelagicales > Nanopelagicaceae > Nanopelagicus. Next base: position 3,069 of record LIBD01000083.1, read on the forward strand.
CTCCCTTTGACCATGCGCTATCAGTGGGCAGGGTGGCTGCTGGAAAGAGAATTTCAGTATCCAACCAAGTATTAGCAATCGCAATAGATTCGGCCATCTCCCGTTGATCAGTAATGCCAACTGGCAGATCACCTTTGGTAGCAATTATTTTCTTAGCGATTGATCGAAGCGTTGCCGGGTTGATTAAGTTTTGATTAGCGGTGGTAGGAGATTGCATATTTTCAATAAAGGATTTAGCACCAGCTAAAGTTTCTGAATCAATCCCCATTTCTGAGAATTGTTTAAACAGCGCCTCAAAGTCAGGCTGCCCATCTGCCGGCAGGAAACCAAAGCTCATTAAAAAATTCCCATCTGTTCTGAGTACTTAAAGATATCTCAATTACCTACAACAATCCTGCCAGCCTTTTTCTTCCCCGCTGAATATGATTGGCCTATGAACTCCGCCCCGCTTTCGGCCTTAGTCTGGTGGGTCATTCCCATTGGGGCGGTGTTTTGTTCAATTCTCTATGGGGTCTGGCTTACCAAATATAAATCTAAATTTGATAATCAAACTAGCAGGTCGGTAAATAAGTTTAAGAAGTTCCAAAATACTTTTCGTCATAAAAATTAACCATAGACAATGCGATCAATTCTTCCCGTAAAATCTAGACTGCCTAGATCAACTCAACTACTTCTAACCGCCCTAATCTTTGCTGCCTTTTTTATTAAATCACCATACGTGATTTTATCGCCAGGAGATCCGCAAAATATTTTGGGCTCAGCGATCACAATCTCTGGTACTCAGGTTTATCCCACAACTGGGAAATTATCGGTGACATCAGTTATGGTCACAGATCCTGATTCTTATATAACTGGATTTGATGTTTTATATAGTTGGATCGATCCAGACAGGGCAGTTTTACCAAGAGTTGAGGTTTACCCAGAGGGTGAGACGACAGAGCAGTCCATGAAAATGGGAGCGCAGGAAATGGCAGATTCTCAACTCAATGCAACTGCGGCGGCGCTGAAATACTTAGGTTATGAGTTAAATTCAAAATTAATTATTGGCCAGGTTAATGAGCAAAGTAATGCCTTTAATGTACTAAAGGTAGGAGATGAGCTTTTAACTGTTGATAA
>LIBD01000084.1 GCA_001437855.1 Actinobacteria bacterium BACL4 MAG-120820-bin23
CCTCTTGGCCAACAAGATCCAGCAGATTTTGTTTTAAAACCATTCTCAAAAGAGGAGCGAGGAAATTTAGCAACCTTTATACAACGGGGCGCAGATGCGATTGAGAGTTTGGTATTAAATGGTTTAGATAAGGCTCAAACCAGCTTTAACGATTGATCAGCCAGTATTTCTTAAACCAGCTGCCACTCCATTTATAGTCAATAAAAGTGCTCTAGTTAAAACTGGATCGACCTGCTTTTGGCTTCGCACTTTTGCTAAAAGTGAAACCTGTAGTAATTGAATCGGAGCTAGATAGGTATCTCGTACTTGTAAAGTTCTGGCCAAAATTGGCTGATTTCCAAGAATTTCACTCTCACCTGTCATAAGTAGTAACTCTTTAACTGTTAGTTCAAACTCTGATTTGATTTGATCAAAAATCCTATACAGTGATGGATCAACTAAGCTTTTCACATATCTTTCGGCAATTTCAAGATCTGTTTTTGCAAGTGTCATTTCAACATTACTAATAAAGGTTTTAAAGAAGTGCCACTCTTTTAATAAGGTTTGAAGCAGCTCAGTTTTACCTGCCTCTCTGGCAGCTTTTAAGCCAGAGCCAACCCCATACCAACCAGGAACAATTTGTCGCGATTGGGTCCAGCCAAATACCCATGGGATTGCGCGTAGTGAATCTAAACCAGATGCTGTATCCGGTCTTCTTGAGGGCCTAGAACCTAAAAATAGATTTCCTAATTGTTCAACTGGTGTGGATTGATAGAAATATGCTGGTAAATCTGGATCATCAACTAACTTTCGATATGCAGTAAAGGCATTATCGCTAATTAAATCCATGCATTCATTCCAACTATTTAAATCTCCAGCTGCTTGACGAGGTTTTCTATTTAAAATTGTTGCCTCAAGAGCGGCGGCAAGGGTTAGCTCTAAATTCTCTTTAGCTAATGCTGGCAAGCCATACTTATCTGAAATAACCTCACCTTGCTCTGTCATCTTTATGTGCCCATCAATTGATCCCCAGGGCAGAGCAATAAGTGCGTCATAGGTTGGTCCACCGCCACGACCTACTGATCCACCACGGCCATGAAATAGCCGCAACTTAACGCCATGCTTAATCGCAATATCTCTTAATTTTCGTTGTGCTTTGTGTATCTCCCATTGACTAGTAGTGATACCGGCATCCTTATTTGAATCAGAGTAACCCAGCATTACCTCTTGCAGATCACCGCGAAGTGAAACAATTTGTCGGTAATTCTTATCGCTCAATAAAGTATCAAGAATTTCACCGGCAGCTCTTAATTCTGCAACTGTTTCTAATAAGGGCACAAATCCAATTTTTGCAAAAGATTTTTTATCATCAAGGGATAGCAGGCCTGCATGCCTTGCAATTAGCGCTGCAATTAATACATCCTCGGCAGATTTTGTCATCGAAATTATGTAGCTTTCAATTACCTCTGAGCCAAATCGATCAATTAGCTCATTTACTGTTACAAAGGTATCAAAGCATTTTTTACCAACCTCATCTAAGTTCTTAATCTCTTTTTTATCTTGAGATTTCAATGCTTCAGATATCTGTTTACTATTTAGTTGACCATAGATTTGGGTCAATAGATTCCGATGCACACCAGAGTGTTCTCTAATATCCATAGTGGCATGGGTTAATCCAAAGGCACTGATTGTTCTATAAATACGATTTAGCAGGCCATTTGCAATTAACTCACCATTGTTGGCAAGTAAGGATGCGTGCATAATTTCAAAATCTTGGAGCAGTTCAGCGGTATTTTTATAATCCCGGCCAGAAAAATGGGGTAAGCCAGATGCGTGCCGGGCTTGGGTAAGCAGCAACTTATGACCAATTGCGGTTGCTTTTAATCGATAGGGCTCTTCCACATTAATTCTGCGATATCTGGCTTCAATTTCTGGAAGCTTTTCCAAATCTTCAGCTAGTGATTTCTCTAATTCTTTAGTTACACCAGCTAATTTAGTTGAAATTGATAATGTCTGGCGCAGCTCATCTAAGTGCCTGTTAATTGCCCTAGTGAAGTGGGAATTTTGTAACAAAATTGCTGACTTAGTTACAGCTGCTGTGATATTCGGATTTCCATCCCGATCGCCACCAATCCAAGTACCAAATGAGAGTGGTTTTGCATTTGGCGAGAGCTCAACACCTAGGCGCTTAACCTCATTGGCAAAACTAGCTAAAACCTCTGGAACAGTATCTTGCAGCAGCTCATCCAAATAATAAATTGAGTTAACTGCCTCATCTAGTGGCTCTGGTCGACCAAGTCTTAATTCATCTGTTTGCCAAAGTAAATCAATTGTTTCTGCAAGCCGCTCACTCTTAGTTGGGGAATCAGGTTGCTCTAGTAATTGAGCAATAGTGGTCATCTTGCTTAACACAGATCTACGGGCTGCTTCTGTTGGGTGAGCAGTAAAAACAGGCCGGACCGAGAAATTATCTAGCCACCCTTGTAACTCTTTTTTGTCAAAATCCTTAGTTGCTTCTTGCACCTTTAATATTCGATCAATAGTTCTGCTGATCCACGATCCAATTGTTTTGCGTTGCTCAGCTAATACCTTAGTTCGATCAACCTGTTCAGCTACATTCGCTAGATTAAAATAATTACTAAAGGCTCTAACTAATGAAACAGTTTGAGCATCAGTTAACCTACCTAACACCTCATCTTGTTTACCCTCACGCACACTTAATCGAACCGCCTCAACTAATGAGAGCAGCTCGTCACCTTCTTGCCGAGCTAGTGTCTGGCCAAGTAAATCTGCCAACTTACGAACATCATTGCGCAGACTGGTATTTTCAGTACTCGAACTCATGGGGTAATCATTACAGGTTATTAATTTCCAAGCACATTATTTTGGCATTTAGCCGTAGATAATTAGCCTTAGAATTAGCCATCACCCCCCTTCATTTTTAGAAGTGGGGGTATCTGGCGTTTTCTATAAGAAAGGGGTGTGGACGGTGATAAAACTATTTAAATCTCTTATCGAACCTGCACAAAATTATTTATCTGAAAATGATAATTTGATTGCCCCTGCCGCAGTTCATGGTTTCTTAGCCGCCAATTCAAACACGCCACTATTAATTATCACCACCTCAACTCGGCATGCTGAAGAGCTATCGCAAGAGATCAGCTCATGGATAGGAAAAGATCTAGTTGTTAATTTTCCAGCATGGGAAACTTTGCCACATGAAAGATTAAGTCCTAAGGCCGATACTGTTACTGCAAGATTTAAGGCTTTAAATAAAATAAGTGACCAAAAAGTAAGAGTTATTGTGTGTTCAGTAAGAGCACTCCTTCAACCAATCATTGCAAATGACTTAAACACCTCGATCATCAAAATTCAGCAGGGTCTAAATCTGCAAATGCAGGAGCTGATGAATCAATTAATAAGATTTGGTTTTTTAAGATCAGATTTAGTGGAGCGAAGAGGTGATTTCGCAGTTCGTGGTGGAATTTTAGATATTTTTCCAGCAGACCAAGACCATCCAATTCGAATTGATTTTTTTGGTGATGAGATCGAAGAGTTGTCATATTTCTCGATTTCTGATCAGCGCTCACTTGAGAAAATAAAAGTAGAGGTGAGTATCTATCCTTGCCGAGAGATGCTGATTGATGAAAAATTAAAACAAAAAGCAAGAACTTTAGGTAAAGATTTTCCTGAAATTAAGGATCTTACTGAAAAAATTTGTGAAGGTATCTTATTTGAAGGTATGGAGTCTTTAGCAGCAGGGTTGGTTGATGATTTTAAAAGCATTACTGATTACTTATCGCCCTCGACCCAAATTTGGTTAATTGATGAGCCAAGAATTAAAAGCCGGGCAATTGATTTACTCCAGACTAATAATGATTTTCTTCAGGCTGCTTGGTCAACTGTGGCCTGGTCAGATAGTAAGAAAATAGAGGCACCAATTGAATTAAGTAACAAATTGAAAATTGGTGGCTTTTACGAATTAGATTACATAAAGCAACAGGCTGAGAAAAAGAAGTTATCACTTCGAACTCTAAATCTTTACTCTAGTGATCCAGCGGATAAAGAGCTAGATTTCTTAGATGAAATTGAAAGTTATGCAAATAAGTATGAAAAGGCTATTTTGGATATCAAGAGCTGGAAAAAGCAGGGATATGTTGTGGTTTTTACAGCAGCCGCTACCGGCATACTACAA
>LIBD01000085.1 GCA_001437855.1 Actinobacteria bacterium BACL4 MAG-120820-bin23
CTTTTTTTAAGATTCTTATTTCCAGAACCAAATGTTTTTATTGATCTAATACTTTTTAATCTAGTTGGATTAATCGCATCTGCAATCGCATTTAATGCTCCAGTCATCAGCGATAAGTTTTCAGCAATCTCATTTGGGATCGCTAGCTTGATTTGGAGTATCGGTTCTTTCTTTTCAACCTGGAACTCATTTTTTAACTCCGACATTCCAGAGTGGATTTCTGAAGTTTCTTACTCATTTTTCTATCCCTTAGTCTTCTTTGCCGTTATTAGAAGTTTTACGCAACGAGTAAAGATTAGAGCTTTGGAATTATTAGATACCACCATTATTGCCTTTGGCTTAACTGGGGTATTAACTGCTTTTCTATTAAAGCCAGCAATGATTGGTTTTGAGGGCAGTGCCTTTACGGTTTTTATCTCGATACTTTATCCAGTTGGCGATATTGTCATATTGGCGATCGCTTTAGCGTATGCATTACTTAATCCAATAAGTATTAAGTCGCTCTTGCTCTGCGCAGGCTTACTATCATTTTCTCTTTCTGATCTATTTTTTATTTGGTCATCACTAAATGCCACCTATACATTTGGCTCAATCACCGATGATGGTTGGATCGCGGGGTTATTACTAATTTCATTATCACTTTCCTTTGAATCCGGGCAAGGTAAATTCTCTGACAAAATATCTTCTTACTCGGCAACTATCTCACTAATTGCTAGCACTTGCTTATTGGGAATTGCTGCGTTAAAGCCAGGATACTTTCCTAACTTTATTTTGTTGCCAGGTTTTATAACTATTGCCCTGGCTTTTATTCGCATGAGTTACGCACTCTCTGAGGCAAACACCGCTGGAACTGAGCGAGCGCTAGCTCGAACCGATGAGCTAACCGGTCTTTCAAACCGGAGAAATTTCTTATCGGAGGCAGCTAAGTTAAAAACAGGATTTATCTTTTTACTTGATCTAAATGGCTTTAAGAAAATTAATGACCAACTAGGTCATGAGGTGGGAGATCAATTACTTAAGCAGGTGGCACTTAGATTTGCCAGAGCCTTACCGGCGAATGCGTTGATCGCCAGATTAGGTGGGGATGAGTTTGGGGTGATTGCACCCATTGCGCAAGCAGAGGCAGCTGAGCTAGCGCTGGCACTGCGGGCGACCTTAAGTTATCCGATCACATTAGTTGATCGACAAGAGCGAGTTGATCGACAAGAGCGAGTTGATGTGAGCATTGGTTACGCCCGGCTTGAGCCAGAGATTGAGCTCTCCCAAGCAATGCGCCAAGCAGATTTGGCGATGTATGAAGCCAAACGAAGTGGCTGCGGAAGTTTGCTCTGGCAAGGTCAGGATTAGTAGATTTTTAAGTTAATCTTCACTGGCTAAATCCTTTAGCAAAGAAAATGGGGGTCCTAATTGGCAGCACGCTTTGAAAATCGAGTTCTGGTTTTAGGTGCAGGTTCAGTTTCACAATGTGTACTACCACTTTTAATTGAGCATCTAGTTGATGCCAAACAGATCACGATTGTAGATATGCGTGATAACAAGCCACGCGTGTCCGATGCAATTGCAAAGGGTGCAACTTATATTCAAGATCAATTGACCCAAGAAAATATGGATCAATTTTTATCAACGTACTTATCAGCTGGTGATTTTTTATTAGATCTAGCTTGGAATATTGATGCTAATGCAATTATTGGCTGGGCCCATGATCATGGTGTGATTTATTTAAACACCTCAATTGAGGAGTGGGATCCATACGCAGCAGGTGCTACTAGAAATCCAACTGAGCGCACACTTTATTGGCGCCATATGAAGCTTCGTAAATTAACCGATACCTGGGGTGGTAAGGGGCCAACTGCAATTGTTGAACATGGTGCAAACCCTGGTTTAGTTTCACATTTAACTAAGAAAGCATTAGTAGATATTGCAACTAAGGCATTAAAGGAGGGTAAAGCTGCAAAAGATGTTGAGGATGCGCTAGCTAGTGAAAACTTTGCCGCACTTTCTCAAAAATTAAATGTCAAGGTAATTCATATTGCCGAGCGAGATACCCAAATCTCAGATAAACCAAAGTTAGTAAATGAGTTTGTTAATACCTGGTCGGTGGAGGGTTTTTATGAAGAGGGAATTGCACCAGCTGAATTAGGTTGGGGAACTCATGAAAAAACTTTGCCACAAAATGCTTATGAGCATCCAAGTGGACCAAAAAATCAAATCTGTATTGCCCAACCCGGTGCTAAAACCTGGGTTAGATCTTGGGTGCCTAATATGGAGACCACCGGCATGGTTATTCGCCATGGTGAGGCCTTCACAATTAGTGATCACCTAACAGTTTGGGATAACCAAAAGGCGATCTATCGGCCAACTGTGCATTACGCATACTGCCCAACAGATGCCGCGGTGGCCTCGATGCATGAGCTTGAGATGCGCCAATGGAATCTAACAAAAAATCAGCGGATTATGAATGAAGAGATTATCGATGGTGATGATCGACTTGGCGTCTTACTTATGGGACATGCTTATAAATCCTGGTGGACTGGTTCCTTATTAAATATTCATGACTCAAGAAAATTAATACCAAAACAATCTGCCACCACAGTTCAAGTTGCCAGCGCAGTTTACGCCGCAGTTGCTTGGGCGATGGCTAATCCAAATGCTGGCTACCGAGTACCAGATGAACTTCCTTGGCAAGAAGTTTTAGCTTATGCTGAAAAATATTGGGGCGGCTACCACTCAGAGGCTGCTAACTGGGATCCATTAATGCATCGCAATGATTTGTTTAAGGGTTGGAATAATCGCAAATATGATGAAGCAGATCCTTGGCAATTTAGTAATTTCTTAGTTTAAAAAATTACTAAAACTTAAACTTCAACGCTACTTAGTAGGTGGTAGTGGCTTGCTCGCTTTAATCTCATCTAAGCGGGCAAGTGATTCCAATCGCTCAGTGGCATGATCAACTATTCGCTCTGGATAATCCTTAAGGTAGCCATCTAATACCTCCCAGGGTTGATGGATTTCAATTCCATTTAAATGGGCTAGCTCTGGCACATACTTTCGAACATAATCACCATTTTCATCAAATCTTTTTCCTTGTTCAATTGGATTAAAAACTCGGTAATAAGGTGAGGCATCTGTGCCACAGCCTGCTGTCCACTGCCAGCCATGCGCATTTGAGGCCACATCGTAATCAACTAAGTGCTCTCTAAAAAATCGCTCACCTAATTGCCACTCTAGATGTAGATCTTTAACTAAAAAAGAAGCCACAACCATTCGGGTTCGATTATGCATCCAACCTTCGCTAACTAATTGGCGCATAGCTGCATCCACAAATGGATATCCTGTTTTGCCTTCACACCAAGCTTTAAATTTATCGCCAGGCGGGTCATATCTCATATTGGCAAATTGTGGCGCGTAGTAATCACTTTCAGTATGTGGATTATTAAATAAAACATCGGCATAAAACTCTCGCCAAGCAATCTCTTTGCGATAAACCTCATGACCCTTGCTTTGACCTAACGGGGCCAGCAGGGTTCGTGGGTGAATCTCGCCCCACTTTAAATGCGCACTCATTTTGCTGGTGCCATCGATGCCAGCTAAATTCCTTGCCTCATCATAATTATCTAACCCATTTTTTTGAAAATATTTAAATCTTTCAATCGCATTTAATTCACCAGCTGGAGTTAGAACTGTGCCATCTGGCAGCTGCCAATCTGGAAAATTGCGCTCATCCTTACTTGGCGTGACTGCGGCAATATTTTTTGGCTTCTCAGCTGGTTTGCGCCAACCATGAGCAAGCCAGGCTCGATAAAACGGTGTGTAGACCCGATATGGTGTTTGATCACTTGGTTTTAAAACTCGCCCTGGTGCTACTGCGTAGGGAGATCCAGTTCTAATTAATTTTATGCCCGCTTTTTCGATCGCCTCATCCCGCTTTGCCCCATATGGCTCATACTCAGCAGAGATATGCACATTGCTAGCGCCATACTTTTGCTGTAATTGTTTTAAGCCATCTATTTGATCAGCTGCAATTACATGCAATTTATTATCTAGCGACTCATCTAGTAGCCGTAGTGATTGGCCTAAATACGCCAGGCGCTTGCTGCCTGCGGTTTTAATCAACTTTGGATCTAA
>LIBD01000086.1 GCA_001437855.1 Actinobacteria bacterium BACL4 MAG-120820-bin23
GGAATTGCTAAAACTTCAGTTACTACGGCAATTAATGATGTTGAAACACCATACCCAATCCAACCACCACCTTGCTGAATTGCAGTTGCGCCAGTTCCAACAGAACCATTTATGATATGAATCAAAGCCGTGATGCTTATAAGAAGTAGCAGCGTTCCAATTGTTATTCTGCCGGTGTCACCTGACTCATCGGGAGATTTAAAAATTCGATACGCAAAGTAAATAAATATGAGTGGAACTAAGTAAGCAAGTTGACCAACTGCGCCAAATAAAAATGCATATGTAGATTTGCCCAGAAAATTATCTAATTTAAACCAAATGCCTGCTGAAAAGATTAAGGCCAAAATGAAGATAAAAAAGGCAATGCCATCTCGTTGATGAGTAGGGTCTAACTCCTTGGAGGAGCGAAAAATAAAGCGAACTGCACTACCTAAGATTTTTGAAACAAATCGCCAAATAGAGCTAAGGCCTCTAATTATCGGTGCAAAAATTCGAATTTTTTTTGCCTTGCTTTTTTTCTTTGCCATAAGAAGATAAGCCTAAAGAATAAGTTAATTACTTGCCCTAATTGGCGCGCACTTTGGTCTAAAAACTAAACAAACTTTTTACTAAACCTCTATTACTAGCGGGATTATCATCGGTTTGCGACGATGCTCCTCCCCGACCCAACTTCCTATTGTCTTACGAACAACTTGAGATAGCTGATGGGTACCATTAAATCCACCAGCAACTGCTTTAGCTAAAGCTTTCTCGATGTCACCCTTAACATCATCAAATAAACTCTTATCTTCAGTAAACCCTCTAGCATGAATATCAGGACCGGCAACAATTTTTCCGCTCTGCGAATCTATTACTACTACTACCGAGATAAAACCTTCATCTCCTAATATTTTTCTATCCTTAAGTGAGCTCTCTGTAATTTCACCAACGCTTTGGCCATCAACATACACATAACCGCATGGAATAGATCCAGAGATATCAGCATGCCCATTTGCTACATCAATTGTGATTCCGTTTTCGGCAATGACAACATTATGTTCAGATAATCCTGACTGCATTGCTAAATCTGCATTTGCTCGCATATGGCGCCATTCTCCATGTACTGGTAACACATTTTTTGGTTTAACAATTTCATAGCAATGCAGTAACTCTCCAGCTGAGGCATGGCCTGACACATGAACCATGGCATTACCTTTATGCACAACGTGAGCACCAAATCTAGTTAGCTCATTTATTACTCGATAAACAGATTTTTCATTACCAGGAATCAAAGAGGATGCCAGAACTACTGTATCTCCCTTACCAACTCTAATCTCATGATCACCATTTGCAATTCTAGATAATGCAGCCAATGGCTCTCCTTGCGATCCAGTGCAAACTAAAACTATTTTGTCACCAAAAGAATCTATATCTTTATAGTCAACAATTAACCCAGTTGGTACTTTTAAGTACCCTAAATCTTCAGCTAATTTCATATTTCTAACCATTGATCTGCCAACATATGCAACTTTACGGTTTGATTCAGATGCGGCATTTAAAACTTGCTGGATTCGATGAACGTGCGAAGCAAATGATGTCACCACAACTCTTCTTGGGGTTTTCTGAATAGCTTCAATTAAAGCAGGATAAATATCCTTTTCGGCCACAGTTAATCCAGGAACATCGGCATTTGTTGAATCAACTAGAAATAAGTCAACACCCTCTTTACCTAGCCGAGAAAAAGTCTCAAGATCAGTCACTTTTCCATCCAACGGCATTTTATCCATCTTGAAATCACCGGTATGCAAAATTACGCCAGCTGGTGTTTTGATTGCTACAGCTAGTGAATCCGGTATTGAGTGATTAACTGTGATGAACTCAAGGGTAAAGGGGCCAACTTTTTCTACTTGGCCAGCTTTTACTTGAGTCATTGGAGATGTGATACGTCGCTCTTTTAATTTTGGAGCCACAAAGGCAAGAGTTAATCGTGATCCAATAATTCGAATATCGCTTCGCTCTCTTAAAAGATAAGGAACTGCGCCAATATGATCTTCATGTCCGTGAGTTAGAAATATTGCTTCAACATCATCCATGCGATCTTTAATATAAGAGAAATCTGGCAGAATTAAATCAATTCCTGGTTGATCATCACCTGGAAATAAAACTCCGCAATCGACAATTAGTAATCTTCCTTCATATTCAAATACGGTCATATTTCGACCGATCTCACCAAGTCCGCCCAAAGCAACTATGCGAAGGGTTTTTTTAGCTAACTTTGACGGGTAAGGTAATCCTGGATGTGGATGATTCATTTAGTTACTTTAATTTAACGCCACCGGCCTGAAGATCAACTTTAAGTTGCGCAATCTGCGCTTCAGTTGCATCCACAAGCGGCAATCTTGTAAAACCTCCAGGTAACCCCATTAGATTCAAGGCAGCTTTAGTCAAAATAGCTCCTTGAGTTCTAAATGTTCCAGTAAAAACTGGTAGCAACTGTTGGTGAATTTCAAGAGCGCGGTTTGAATTACCAGAAAACCACGCATCTAACATAGCTCTTAACTCAGCACCAACTGTGTGACCACAAACGGATACAAAGCCAACTGCTCCAACTGAAAGTAGCGGTAGATTCAAAATATCATCACCAGAGTAAACCGGAATAGCACATCTTTTAATTACCCATGAGGTTGCAGCTGGATTTCCTTTAGCATCTTTTAGTGCAGCAATATTTTTATGCTCAGCTAATCTAACAATCGTATCTGATTCTATTTCTATTCCGGTTCGTCCTGGAATGTCATACATCATTATTGGTAAATCTGTGGCATTAGCCATTGCCTTAAAATGTGCTTCAATTCCTGCTTGTGGTGGTTTGTTGTAGTACGGAGTTACAACTAATAAGCCATCTGCCCCTGCTTTGGCTGCACGTTGTGCCTGCTCAACAGAGTGAGAAGTTTCATTATTACCTGCTCCTGCAATAATTTTAATTTTATCGCCAACAACCTTACGGACTGCTTTAATGATTTGATCTTTTTCTTCATCTGATGTGGTTGGAGCCTCACCTGTTGTGCCATTGACTGCAATTCCATCATGACCTAAAGAAACTAGATGAGCTGCAATTTTTTCTAATCCAGTCCAATCAATTTCACCACTTTTAGTAAATGGTGTAACCATCGCGGTAATTAGCCGGCCAAATGGTGGCGTGATCTGCATGGTCTAAGGCTACCGCTTATCTATGGTGCTATGCGACCAGATTTTTGAAATGCTCCGTATGTTATAGGCATTAATTTAGCGAACTCTGCTTCCATTTTCTCGGCAACCATCTCAATCTCGCGTTGAGGATAGGATGGAAAATGTGAACCTTCTCTAGCGGTTCTTAGCGATAAAAAATTCATTAAGGCGCGTGCATTCATAGTTACATACATTGATGAGTAAAGCGTCACCGGTAATACCGCTCGAGCTACTTCACGTGCTACCCCTGCACTCAACATTTTTTGATAATTTGCATATGCAAGTTTGCAAGTTTCCTTAATAGCGTCAACCGTTACTTTGAATTGTTCTTCGGTGCCATCAATAAATGTATACGCCCCAGCTTTTCCTATCTGTACTAGCTTTCGCTCTTCGCTTGGAACATAGAAAACAGGTTTTAATTCTCGGTATCTACCGCTCTCTTCATTGTAGGAAGCAATTCTGTGTCGCATAAACTCTCTAAATACAAATATTGGGGCTGATATAAAGAATGTCATTGAAGTATGCTCGAATGGTGAGCCATGGCGCTCACGTGCTAAATAATTTATTAAACCTTCAGATTTTGTAGCGTCAGCGCCTACATCTTCAAGAGACTTATCTCCTGCGGTTGACACCCTGGCTGCCCAAATAACATCGGCGTCACTTGCACTAGATTTCACTAGTTCAACCGACATATCATCCCGAAAAACTATCTCATCACTCATGTGCGCGACCCTATCTTTGGTGATTGATGATTGGCTGGATTAAAGTGTCGGCGTGTCAATTAAACCCAGAAATGATGCTGTGGAGCGAACATCCCTAAGCGTTGCTTTTACCGTAGGTCTATACGGTGCAGCCTTTGGTGCCGCTGGCATTACCGCT
>LIBD01000087.1 GCA_001437855.1 Actinobacteria bacterium BACL4 MAG-120820-bin23
AAGGCGGGCTTAAAATTAATTAGTAATTGGGTGGCAAGCTTATGAAAAAATTTGAATTACTGCCGGCGGTTGATATTAAGCAAGGCAGAGCGGTGAGATTAAAGCAGGGTGAGATAAGTGATAAGACAATTTATGGCTCACCGATTGAGTGTGCCTTAGATTTTCAACAGGCGGGTGCGGATTGGTTACATTTAGTAGATCTAGATGCCGCTTTTGGTGTGGGAAATAATGCCGAGATTGTGCTGGAGGTAATTAACTCTCTAAATATTAAAGTTGAGCTCTCTGGTGGAATTAGAACCGATGAGAGTTTGAGTAAGGCGCTTGGCACAAATTGTGAGCGAGTTATTTTAGGAACAGCTGCGCTGGAGGATCCAAGTTGGGCAAGTAAGGTAATCAAGCAGTATGGCCAAAAGATTGCGGTAAGTCTTGATGTTAGAGGTGAAATTTTAGCTGCTAGAGGTTGGGTGCGAGAGGGTGGAAATTTATATGAAGCAATTACCCGACTGGCCGATGATGGTTGCTCGTTATTTATTGTCACCGATATCAGCAAGGATGGCACATTAGCTGGACCAAACTTTGAATTATTAGAGCGGGTATGTAATTTTAGTAAGGTGCCAGTGATTGCAAGTGGTGGCATCTCATCATTAGCTGATTTAGAAAAACTAGTAGGTATGCAAGATATTGGTATCCAAGGTGCGATTGTGGGTAAGGCATTGTATGAAGGCGCCTTCACCTTAATTGATGCGATTAATGTGGTGAACAAATGAGTTTAAGTGTTCGAATTATCCCCTGTTTAGATGTAGATAATGGCCGAGTGGTTAAGGGAATTAATTTTAAAAATCTAACTGATGCTGGTGATCCAGTTGAGATGGCAAAGATCTATAACAACGAAGGTGCTGATGAGCTTACCTTTTTAGATATTTCAGCAAGCTCTAACCAGCTACCAACTACGCTAGAAGTAGTTCAAAAAACAGCTGAGCAGGTATTTATTCCATTAACTGTTGGTGGTGGCGTTAGATCTGTAAATGATGTTGATACCTTACTTAGGGCAGGTGCGGATAAGGTTTCCATAAATACTGCTGCCATAAATAGACCGCAAGTTATCGCTGAGATTGCCCAAAGATTTGGCCAGCAGGTATTAGTACTCTCAGTTGATGCAAAACGGGGTGAGAGTAAATCAGGTTTTGAAGTAACCACCCATGGTGGCAAAGTTTTAGCTAATTTAGATGCGATCGAGTGGGTCAAGCAAGCTTGCGAATTAGGAGTTGGTGAGATTTTACTTAACTCAATGGATGCCGATGGCACAAAAGCAGGCTTTGATCTAGAGATGATTAAGGCAGTACGTGCTGTGACCAATGTGCCGCTGATTGCAAGTGGTGGAGCTGGAAAGTTAAGTGATTTTGAAGATGCATTAAAATCTGGCGCAAATGCCCTATTGGCAGCTAGCGTATTTCACTTTGGTAGCTTTAAAATTTCAGATGTTAAGAGTTATCTATCTGCCAAGGGCTACCCTATGCGTACAGCGGTAAGTTAAGGAGAGGGGAATTTAAATGCAAAATCAACTCTCAGAAGGTATTTTAAAATTATTAAAAGATCCAAACACTTTAATTCCAGTAATCACCCAAGAGGCCAGTACTGGTGAGGTATTAATGCTGGCATATATGAATACCGAAGCTTTGAGCATTTCAATAAAAACTGGCCAAGCCACATACTGGAGTAGATCTAGAAATGAGTTATGGGTAAAGGGTGCAACCTCAGGTAATACCCAATTAATCCACGCCATCTGGCTAGATTGCGATGGGGATGCAATTTTATTAAAGGTAGAACAAACTGGTGTTGCCTGCCATACCGGTAACAAGAGTTGTTTTCATCAGAAAATAAAGTAAAAGTAATTAAGTTAAAGCTTTCATTATGAATAAGAAAATATCTAGAGCATTTATCTCTGTTTCAGATAAAACTGGCTTAATCCAATTAGCAAAGAAATTAGTAGAGCAAGAGGTAGAGATAATTGCCTCAGATGGCACCGCTGCCCACCTTAAAGCATCTGGAATTGCCACAAAAAGTGTGGAACAGATAACTGGCTTTGCCCAAGTTTTAGATGGCAGAGTAAAAACTCTTCATCCTAATATTCATGCTGCAATCTTGGCGGATATAGACCAAAGCTCACATTTAGCGGATTTAAGAACTCTAGGTATTATGCCAATTGACCTAGTAGTAATTAATTTTTATGATGCTAGTAAGTTTGATATTGGCGGTCCAGCCGCAGTTAGAGCTGGGGTTAAAAACTCAAAACATGTTGCACTCTTAACAGATCCAGCTCAATATCTAGAGTTTATCGAAAAGTTAGCGCAAGGATTTGATCAAAGCCAGCGAGATTCCTGGGCAAAGGCTGCACTCCTTAAAGTTGCAAATTATGACCTAGCAATACTTAGTAAGTTAGGACAGCCGCTGCGATATGGTGAAAATCCACATCAAAGCGCAGTTATAGTTGGGGATAAGTTAATTGCTGGGGCCAAAATATTATCGGGTAAAGAAATGTCCTATAACAATTATGTAGATGCTGATGCTGCTTGGAAAACGGTTATTTGCTACACAGAACCTACTATTGCATTTATCAAACATTCAATTCCCTGTGGAATAGCTAGCGCACCTACCTTAAGTAAAGCCTTTGAATCTAGCCTTGCTTCAGATCCAATCTCTGCCTTTGGTGGGGTAATTGCCGCAAATCATTTGGTAGATAAGGAGGTAGCAACCTTAGTTATTGAAAATTTTTACGAGGTTTTGATAGCACCTGGCTATAGCGATGAAGCGCTTAAGTTATTAAAAAGTAAACAGAATTTAAGAGTACTCCAAATCTCACAAGACCAAGGTGGCTCTTTGGAGTTAAAGCAGATCTTAGGTGGCTTCCTATTTCAACAGCCAGATCAGCTCGATCAAGCTGGGGATGATTTTAAGATGTGGAAATTAGTGGCAGGTGCTGATGTTGAAAAATCCCAGATTGCTGACTTAAGTTTTGCCTGGCGGGTAGTTAAAAATATTAGAAGTAATGCAATTGTAATTGCAAAAAATCAAGCCACCATTGGAATAGGTATGGGGCAGACCAATCGCGTTGACTCTGTTAAAAATGCTATTAATCGCGCAGGTGATAGGGCGCAAGGTGCGGTGGTAGCAAGTGATGGTTTCTTCCCATTCACCGATTCAATCCAGCTTTTAATTGATGCTGGTGTTTGTGCGATAGTCCAACCTGGTGGAAGTATTAAAGATGATGAGGTAATTCAGGCCTGTAAAAATGCGAATTTAACAATGTACCTAACCGGCGTAAGGCATTTTTCTCATTAATTAAACTCTTTGGTTAGAACCTACTTTTCCAAAGTAAATTAACAAGCTCATAATTAAACCGGTAAACATTAACGCCACCGTAATTGAGGTTAGCTGTGCTACCCACGCTAATGTAGTTTTAGCAACATAGATAGCAAATGCATTTATAAAACTTAACTGGGCAACCGCTAATGCATTTCTACCATCGGAAAGTCGACCGGCAATTGAGAAGAACATTGGCGTCATAGCTGAACTACCCAACCCTGCTAAAAAGAAACCTGAAAAAGCAATTACAAATGCTAAGTTTTTGTTTAGATCAACGATAAAGGTAGAGATGATTAAGGCTGATGCAAATCCAAGACCACCAACAAGTCCACCAGTTTTAATCCAGAACTGCTCGCTTTGATGATTTAGTGCCCAACCAATTGAAAATCTGCCAATAATTAATCCAACCAAATAAAATAAATATGACAAGGTGGCAACAGAGGCCCCCATACCAAGCTCTTCTTTGCCAAATAGTGTCGCCCAATCTGCAATAGTAAACTCCAAAATAGATGAGCAAAAAAAGCCAATACTTAGCAACCAATTAATCTTAAATTTAAACTGTTTTATCGAAGTTAATTGATAGGCATCATCTGCATCTGGTTTTGGTGGGAAAGTTATAGACAATTTGGTAACGCAGTATT
>LIBD01000088.1 GCA_001437855.1 Actinobacteria bacterium BACL4 MAG-120820-bin23
ACTTTGGATTTACACCACTTACCTTTTTACTACTCTTACCCTTTCACAGATTACTTATCGGAGTCTGCGTATGTTCCAGTAACTAGGAAGTAAACCCTTCTGGCGATCGATACTGCATGATCGGCACACCGCTCGTAATATCTACCAAGCAAGGTCATATCAATTGCCGTCTCCACCCCATGGGTCCAATTGGGATCTAGCAGAGTTTGAATGATCTTTCGGTGTAGCGCGTCAATCTCATCATCATCTTTTTCTACCTCAAGGGCGCGCTCGGCATCACGATTTTGTAATACCGTCGCTACCTTTTCAATAATTTTTACACACACCCGTCCCATATCCTCAATGGTTAATGCCAGCTCTGGAGGAACTGCAGTTGCTGGGTATCGCATCCGAGCAGATTTTGAAATATGGTGGGCTAAATCTCCCATTCGCTCTAAATCTGCACTCATCCGAAGTGAGGTAACTAAGGTTCTAAGATCGGAGGCAACTGGACCCTGAAGAGTAATCAATTTAATAGTTCGAGCATCTAACTCATGTTGCATATCATCAATAATTGAATCATCGGCAATTACTTTTTCCGCCAAGGTCAGGTCGGCAGTTAAGAGTGCGGTGGTGGCATGCTCCATGGCAACCTTCACCAACCCTGCCATTTGAACTAGTGTGGCGCTAACACCATCTAGCTCCTCTTGAAATTGCTCACGCATTGGCTAAAGGTAGTAGGTAATCACCCGGTATGCGGGGAGGCGGGTGAACAGGTCTTTAATAATTGGTTAAAACTGAGAATAGCTTGGGTTCTGCTTAAGAAGTGGTTAACTAAACCGCCCTAAAACTCCTACGATTAGGGGGTGATTTGGGGATTTAAGGAAAAGCTTAAGGAAAAGCAAAGTGCAAGTAACGCCAACCTTAAAATTCAAACTGATCTATCCACCCAAAGTTTTGATTTACTTCGAGCAATTGATGCGGAATCAATCGTAGTAAATGTTAGTGATTTGGTAATTTACTATTCAAATGGCATTAACACCTTTAATATTATTAAAGATGAGCGAATTCAAAATAAGGAGCTAAATAATTTAGTTAGAGCGGTCAGAAGATCAGGTGCTCAACAAGATGCCACGATCGCCCTGCCCAGAGGTCCAATTGGCGCTGGTACCCATGATCTATTGGTAAGAGTTTGCGCCATTGGCGATGCTGGGCTAATTGCGATTTTAATCTTTGATGATAGTGAGATGCGAAGATTAGATGCCATCAGACGAGATTTTGTAGCTAATATTTCACATGAGTTAAAGACACCAATTGGCGCCCTATCGATCTTAAGTGAGGCGGTATTAGATGCAGCTAATGATCCAGATGCGATCTCTAACTTTGCCTCCCGGATGCAGGCTGAAAGTAAGCGCTTATCTGAGTTAGTACAGGAGATTATTAATCTATCTAGATTACAAGATGATGATCCACTTAAAAATGGTAAGTTAATAAAATTACCCGAAGTAATTACCGAGGCCCTGGATCAATCAAGATTAAATGCCGAAAAGCGAAAGATCAGATTATTTTTTGAAGCCTTAGCTGAGGCTGAGATCTTTGGGGATCGCAGTCAGGTAACTATGGCGGTAAATAACTTAATTGAGAATGCGATTAACTACTCACCAGATAACACCAGAGTAACAATTACCTTAAAGGTGGTAGATAAGTTGGCTGAGGTGGCAGTTTCAGATCAAGGTATTGGCATTCCAGAGAAAGATCTAGAGCGAATCTTTGAACGGTTTTATCGGGTAGATCCAGCTAGATCTCGACTTACTGGTGGCACCGGTCTTGGCTTATCAATTGTTAAACATATTGCAAATAATCATGGCGGAGATGTCTCACTGTGGTCGGTAGAAAATGCTGGCTCTACCTTTACGATTCGCTTTCCAATTGCAACCGATGAGATTGCAAGTAGTTTAAAAAGTGAAGGATTAATGTGACCAAGATTTTGGTAGTAGAAGATGAGGCATCATTTTCTGATGCCCTCTCCTATGTCTTAACTAAGGAGGGGTATGAGGTGGTGGTGGCAGATACTGGTGATGGCGCAATTGCCACCTTTGACAAGGTGGGTGCTGATTTAGTTTTACTAGATCTTATGTTGCCTGGGCTCTCTGGTACTGAGGTTTGCCGGCAACTTAGAGCAAGATCTAATGTGCCGATCATTATGTTAACCGCTAAAGATACTGAGGTAGATAAGGTGGTGGGCTTAGAGCTAGGCGCAGATGATTATGTAACCAAGCCATACTCAAAGGCTGAGTTAATCGCCAGAATTAAGGCGGTCTTGCGCCGGCAAAGTGATCTATCAGAATCTATTGATCCAGTGCTGGTGGCTGGGCCAGTTCGCATCGATGTGGAGCGGCATCAGGTAAATGTAAATAATGAAAGTATCTCCCTGCCACTAAAGGAGTTTGAGTTATTAGAGTTTTTAGTAAGAAACTCTGGCCGAGTCTTAACTAGAGCGCAATTAATTGATCGAGTTTGGGGCTCTGATTACTTTGGGGATACTAAAACACTAGATGTTCATGTTAAGCGGCTAAGAGCTAAGATTGAGACCGATCCAGCAAATCCAGTATTTATCCAAACCATTAGAGGTTTAGGTTATAAGTTTGAAGGTTAGTTAGCCTCTTGCGGTATGACAGCGGTAGCAACTTGGTTATACCGGTTTAACACCTCATAAATACCATCACCATTAACGATCAATGTATCTAGGGTAACTGGAGCAGCGGATGCAAAGGTGAAGGTAACTGGGATTCGATAGCCAGGCTCTTTATCTAGCATTGAGATATAAGCATCAGCATTTGCAATATCACCCACAAAGGTAATTGGTTTATTTCTTAATAGCTCTGAGCTTTTTGCAGTATAGATCGCAGGTTGATTATTAATTGTTACTGAAGTAATTACATCACTCTTATCTGACCAATTTACTAATGTGCCAATTAAAACACCAGCACCAGTTGAGGTTTTAATTACCTTAATATTTCGTAATCTAATCTCATCTGTCTGTGCCTCCACACCATCTGTTACCTGCTTAATTAAACGAGTAGATGCCATCTGACCTGAACCACAACCGGTAAGAGTTGAGGAGATAATAATTAAGGCGATAACTTTTTTAATACTGTAACTCATGGCTAAAGGTTATCTTGGGGAGTAATTATCGTGAAAATCAAGGCTTAAAAATGGGGGGTGAATTGGGTCGCAAAATGCTGGTATTATTGGCTCCTAGCGAAAGGCCTGATTCCCAGATGACATTTAAAGTCGGCGAAACCGTTGTATATCCCCACCATGGCGCAGCACAGATCGAGGCAATCGAAAAGCGCACAATCAAAGGTGAAGAGAAGATCTACCTGGTATTAAAGGTAGCTCAAGGAGATTTAACTGTCAGAGTTCCAGCCGAAAATATTGATTTAGTAGGTGTTAGAGATGTGGTCGATAGCGCAGGCTTAGATCGAGTATTTAATGTATTACGCCAGCCATACACCGAGGAGCCAACCAACTGGTCACGCCGGTATAAGGCAAATGTCGAAAAGCTAGCCTCCGGAGATGTAATTAAGGTAGCTGAGGTGGTTAGAGATTTATACCGCAGAGATTTAGATCGCGGCCTATCTGCTGGTGAGAAGCGAATGTTGGCAAAGGCTAAACAAATTTTAGTTTCCGAGTTAGCTCTTGCTGAGCGAACCGATGAAGAAAAAGCAGCCACCTTGCTTGATGAGGTACTGGCCTCTTAACTGGCAGTAATTTCTACTGTCATGATTAATAAAACTGCAGCAATTATTGCAGCTGCTGGCATAGGCCATCGCTTAGGAGCAAATCTTCCTAAATCCTTAGTTAAATTAATTGATAAAACATTATTAGAGCATGCAGTTGCCAATTTAGCGCCAGTTGCCCAATTACTAATTGTTACCGCTCCAGCAGGTTATGAGAACGAGTATAAAAAATTGCTGGGAGAGGAGGTTGAGGT
>LIBD01000089.1 GCA_001437855.1 Actinobacteria bacterium BACL4 MAG-120820-bin23
AAGCTTTAGTTAAGCAAGAAAAAGATTGGGTGCCTAAAAAAGTTGGTGAATCTTTATACCTTCGCCCATTCTTAATTGCAACTGAAGTTGGATTGGGAGTTAGACCATCTAATCACGCAACTTATGTGTTGATTGCAACTCCAGCTGCGGCATATTTCAATGCTGCTAAAGCGGTAACAGTGTGGATTTCAACTGAGTATGTCAGAGCTGCTCTTGGTGGAACAGGGGAGGCAAAATGTGGTGGCAACTATGCTGCTTCACTACTTGCCCAAAAACAAGCAGCGCAAGAAGGTTGCGATCAGGTTGCATATATTGATGCCAAAGAGCGCAAGTGGGTAGAAGAGATGGGTGGAATGAATCTTTATTTCATCAAGGGCAGCGGCAAGGATGCCACCATCCTGACACCAAAATTAACTGGCACTTTACTTCCAGGTATCACGCGAGATTCGATTTTAACTTTAGCAAAAGATCTCGGCTACAAAACTGAAGAGACCATGATTTCAATTGATGATTGGCGCGATGGCGTTAAAAGTGGTGAGATTACAGAAATTTTTGCATGTGGAACTGCTGCTGTTATATCCGCTGTAGGTGCTGCTAAAAGCATTCATGGCACTTGGCAAACTGGTGATGCAAAGCCTGGTGTAATTACAAATGAAATTAGAGCAGCCTTATTAGCGATCCAGCATGGCACCTCGCCAGATAAGCATGGCTGGAATAAGCGGGTTGTGTAATGCCAATTAACGATTCCTTTCATATCTATGACACAACCTTGCGTGATGGTGCGCAACAAGAGGGCTTAAATCTTTCCGTACATGACAAGTTAAGTATTGCCCGCCACCTTGATGATTTGGGCGTGGGATTTATCGAAGGCGGCTGGCCAGGAGCTAATCCAAAGGACACTGAGTTTTTTAAATTAGCGCAAACTGAATTAAAGTTAAAAAATGCAACCTTTGTGGCATTTGGCGCCACTAGAAGAGCTGGTGTTAAAGCAGCTGATGATGTACTGCTTAGAGCCTTACAAGATTCAAAAGCTGCAGCGGTAACACTAGTTGCAAAAAGTCATGACCGCCATGTGGATCTAGCTCTGAAAACTCACCTAGATGAGAATTTAGCAATGATTGCTGATTCAATTAAATTTTTAAAATCAGGCGGGCAGCGAGTATTTCTAGATGCTGAGCACTTTTTTGATGGCTACATTTCCAATAAAGCATACGCACTAGAGGTAGTTAGAGTTGCTGCCGAATCTGGCGCTGATGTTGTTGCTCTATGCGACACAAATGGTGGCATGCTGCCAGATGAGTTATCAAATATTGTGCATGAGGTTTTAACTGCTTCAAGTGCTCGCCTTGGAATTCATTGTCATAATGACACCGGATGTGCGGTAGCAAACTCGCTAGCTGCGATCTCAGCAGGAGTTACTCATGTGCAAGGAACATTAAATGGTTATGGTGAGCGAACTGGAAATGCAGATTTAGTTAATATCATTGCAAATCTTGAACTTAAAAAAGAAAAACAAGTACTGCCAGCGGGCAAACTGCAGGAAGCATTTAGAATCTCACATGCAGTTGCTGAAATAACTAATGTGGCACCAAGTGCAAGGCAGCCTTATGTTGGCACATCCGCCTTTACTCACAAGGCTGGTTTACATGCATCGGCTATCAAGATAGATCCAATGATGTATCAGCATGAAACTCCAGAATCAGTTGGAAATGATATGCGCATGTTGGTCTCTGAGATGGCAGGTAGAGCTTCAATTGAACTTAAATCAGTAGAGCTTGGAATTGATTTAGGTGGGGATAAAGATTTGATTGCCCGAGTTGTTGAGAAGGTAAAAGAGTTAGAGGGTAAGGGTTTTACATTTGAAGCAGCGGATGCATCTTTTGAATTACTGCTTCGCACCGAGGTGTTAGGTAAGCGGCCAAGTTTTTTCAAAATTGAGGATTGGCAAACTACTGTTCACCAAGATGAAACTGGCAAAGTTTCTTCTAAAGCCACGGTAAAAATCAAAGCCAATGGTGAAACTATCTCAGCTACCGGTGTTGGAAATGGTCCAGTTAATGCCATTGATAACGCACTGCGATCAGGGCTAGAAAAGTTTTATCCTGAGTTATCAAAATTAGAGCTAACAGATTACAAAGTTCGAATCCTAGAAGGCCGGCTAGGCACTGGGGCGGTAACTAGAGTTTTGGTTGAAACCAGCGATAGCCAGGGTGAGTGGAGCACGATTGGTGTTCATGAGAATGTGATTGCAGCCTCAGCTATGGCATTAGATGACGCGGTTACCTATGGCTTACTAAGACAAGGGCGCAAACCCGAGTAATCTGCTGATCATGTCGGCGGCATTAGTGACCCAGTATGAGGAGCATCTTGCTCTAGTTAGAAATCTCTCTGATAACTCAATCCGTGGATATGTCACAGATTTAGAATCATTTTTAAAGCACATGGAAAAACTCGGGATAGTTGAGTTTAATCAATTAGAAATCGAACACATTAGATCTTGGCTAGCTAATCTGCAAAGCACCGGGGTAGCAAGAGCAACATTAACGCGAAGAATTGTTTCCATTCGGGCCTTCACAAACTGGGCAGCAGCAAATGGTTGGCTAACCTCTGATTTGGGTGCAAATCTTTCAGTCCCTAAACCTCATAAAGTTTTGCCAGAAGTATTAAATGTTAATGAAGCTGCTACCGTAATTAAATCCCTGGAGGTTAAAGCAGCTGAAGAGCCAAGTGCTGAAAATATTAGAGACCTAGCCATGCTTGAGGTTTTATATGGCTCAGGTATTCGAGTCTCTGAGTTATGCGGCTTAAATTTATCTGACATTGATAACTCTCGTAATACTTTAAATGTAATTGGCAAGGCAAGTAAGCAGCGGGTTGTCCCATTAGGTATCCCTGCCATGAAGGCATTAAGTAATTACTTAACTACCGCCAGGGGAGAGTTAGTAAATCAATTATCAGCTGCCGCAGTTTTCTTAGGTTCCAGAGGAAAACGAATTGATCAGCGAACTGTGCGCGAGGTGGTTTATGAAGCTATGAAATCAGTTGGTGCCAGTATGGGTCCGCATGGCTTACGACATACCGCTGCCACACACCTACTTGAAGGCGGAGCTGATCTTAGAACTGTGCAAGAGATATTAGGTCATGCTTCCTTATCAACTACTCAGATCTACACTCATGTTTCACCAGAACGATTGCAATCGGCATATAAACAGGCCCATCCCAGAGCGTAGTAGAGATGAAAATAGAGTTAGACAGGGCAGTTGAGGAATTACTTTTAAGATTTAATGATCCACATTTTGTTCGGGCGGTAGTAAGTGGGCGACGCAGAAATATGCAACCAGAGTTTGAGCGAGTTGATATCAAGCCAGTTTTAATTAAAGATCAGATTAAATTCCAGATTGTTAGCAGCGATGGTAAGAAAGATATAACTAAAAATGTTGATCAAGATTTTGATTTTAAATCATTGTTTTTATCTGGATATGCAAATCTATTAAGTGATACAACAACAGAGTCCTATTCGGTGAGAATTACCAAAAAGGATGAGGCACTTCTTGGCATAAGTAAGGTGAAGTTAACTAGAGATTTAGCACATGATCGGCAAAAACAAAGAATGCTGCCAGAGAGTAATCAAGTATTTAAAGCTCTAGATATGTCAGATATGTTGGGGCGAATTAAGCCCAGCAAAATGGATAAATATAAGCAAACTGATGAGTTCTTAAGATTATTAAGTAATTTACTAGATGATGAGGCAGCCAAGCAGCGTGAGATTTTTGTTGCTGATTTAGGGTGTGGACATGCATATTTAACCTTTGCAACCTATGAGTACTTAAAGGATAGATTCCAAAGGATAGAGATTTTAGGTGTTGATGAGCGAATAGATTCAAAAGAGCACAATGAGAAAGTAGCGGGGAAATTAGGAATTGATGCAAAATTTATTGCAGCAAAGATTG
>LIBD01000090.1 GCA_001437855.1 Actinobacteria bacterium BACL4 MAG-120820-bin23
TCTAAGAAATATTTTAGAAAATCCAGGTTGGTATACCGCATATACGCCATATCAACCAGAGATAAGCCAAGGAAGATTAGAAGCTATTTTTTCATTTCAAACTGTAGTAACTGATCTAACAGGTTTGCAGATAGCGAATGCTTCTATGTTAGATGAAGCAACCGCGGCAGCAGAAGCAATGACTCTAGCTAGACGTGTTTGGCAAGGAAGTGATGATGCTTGCATCTTAGTTGATGCTCAATTACATCCACATGTGAAGGCTGTCATTCAAACTAGAGCAAAACCATTAAATATTAAAGTAGTTGAGAGTATTTTTGCTGATGAAGATTTTAAGAGTGAAATATTTGCTGCAATTATTGCGTATCCAGAAAGTACCGGCAGAGTCAAAGATTTGACCAAAATTATTGAGAAAGTTAAATCTAAACAAGGGCTAGCAATTGTTGATTGTGATTTATTGGCTCTAACCTTGTTTAAATCCCCAGGTGAGTTTGGCGCAGACATTGCCATAGGTAGTGCACAACGATTCGGTGTGCCAGTTGGTTTTGGAGGACCACACGCAGGATTTATGGCTGTTAAGAGTGGGTTAGAAAGATCGCTACCTGGCAGATTAGTTGGTCAGTCAGTTGATGTTCATGGCAATCCTGCTTTTCGGCTTGCCTTGCAGACTAGAGAACAGCACATTCGGCGAGATAAGGCGACATCAAATATTTGCACTGCGCAAGTTCTCTTGGCTGTTATTTCTGCGTTTTATGCAATGTGGCATGGACCAACTGGACTTAAGAAAATTGCTTCTACTATTCAAAACTATGCTCATAGATTTAGATCCTCAGCTGTTAACGCTGGATTTGAAGTAGGGGATTTTGAGATATTTGATACGGTTTTAATTAAGAGCGATAAAGCAGAAGAGCTTCTTTCTCGCACGCTCAAATCAGGCTTTAATCTGCGGCTAGTTGCTAAGAGTGAATTGTCCGTTTCCTTTGATGAAACAGTAACTGAAGGTGATTTTCTAGAACTTTTGAGCTGTCTAGGTATGAAGGAAGTGACCTCTTCAGCTATAGCCTCAAGTATTTCACGTAAATCAACCTATCTTTCTCACCCAGTCTTTAATACCTACCACTCTGAAACCTCAATGCTTCGCTATATCCGTTCACTGTCCGATCGTGATTTGGCTCTTGATCGCACAATGATTCCGCTGGGTTCTTGTACGATGAAATTAAATGCAACCTCTGAGATGATTCCGATAACTTGGAGTGAATTTAACTCTATTCATCCATTTGCTCCCTCTGATCAAACATTAGGTTATTTAGAGTTAATCGATGGGCTTAGCAAGTGGTTGATTTCAGTGACTGGCTATGATGCAGTTTCTCTGCAACCAAATGCTGGCTCACAAGGTGAGTTCGCTGGGCTTTTGGCAATAAGAAATTTTCTAGACAGTAAGAATATGACCGAGAGAAATATATGTTTAATTCCTTCAAGTGCTCATGGAACAAACGCCGCAAGTGCTGTGATGGCCGGGATGAAAGTGATTGTAGTTGAGTGTGACACAGATGGAAATGTAAGTCTGAGTGATATTAAGGCAAAGATTGCGCAGTATAAATCTACTTTAGCTGCACTTATGGTTACTTACCCATCAACTCATGGTGTATTTGAAGAAGCGATCTCTGAAATCTGCGAATTAGTTCATGATGCAGGTGGGCAGGTTTATGTTGATGGCGCGAATCTAAATGCTCTAGTTGGAGTGGCAAAACCTGGAAAATTTGGCGCTGATGTCTCGCATTTAAATCTGCATAAAACATTCTGTATTCCGCATGGTGGAGGAGGGCCTGGGGTAGGACCAGTTATAGCCAGAGCGCATCTGGCGCCATTCTTGCCAAATCATCCGGCAAATAAATTAGCGGGCCCTGACTCTGGTCCAGGACCAGTCTCTAGTGCACCATTTGGATCAGCATCAATTTTACCGATCTCTTGGATGTATATCAGAATGATGGGTGGAGCAGGTCTTACTAAGGCCACTGAGGTTGCAATATTGTCAGCTAATTATCTGGCTAAGAAATTAGATCCACTATTTCCAGTTCTATATCGGGGTCAAAATGGGCATATTGCCCATGAATGCATAATTGATATTCGAGAGATCACTAAAAATTGTGGAGTTACTGTTGATGATATTGCCAAAAGATTAATGGATCATGGTTTTCACGCGCCAACTGTGAGCTTTCCGGTAGCAGGCACCATGATGATTGAACCTACAGAATCTGAAGATATTAGGGAGTTAGATCGATTTTTAGCCGCAATGGAGAGCATTCGCAAGGAGATTAGCGATATTGAGGAGGGCAAGCTAACGGTTGAGCAATCACCATTGAGGTTTGCACCTCACACAATTGGTGATCTGGTCAATAAAGATTGGGATCGTAAATATGACCGATCGATCGGAGCTTTCCCAACCGGTGAAGAGTTTGGAATTGGAAGAAGCGGAAAGTATTTACCAACGGTAGGACGAATTGATGGTGTTTATGGCGACCGTAATCTGGTTTGTAGTTGCCTGCCGATAGAGGAGTTAGCCTCGAACTAGGAGTTTTCTACTTTACATAATGTAGATTATCGGCGGATAATCCTGCGCTTGAAACCCTCTAGGCTAACCATTTTCCACGCCTCTATAACGATAGCAAAGCTCATTTTCGACTTACCATTCTCACGCTCTATAAATGTTATTGGCACCTCTTTAATTTTGTAGCCAAGCTTTATAGCTTGCAGCGCCATTTCGATCTGAAATCCGTAACCATGACTTTTTATCGTAACAAAATCAATATCGGCTACTAACTGCTTTGGTAGAACTCGATAGCCCGAGGTCAGATCTCGGTACTTCAACCCCAATAATCTTGCCGCATATGCAGTACCAAATCGAGATATTAGGCGCCGTCTTTTGGGCCAGTTAACTACAGATCCGCCCTTTATCCATCTTGAGCCTATAACCATAATCTGTGTATCTGAACTCTCAACCAAATCGATCATCTCTTCTGGTTGATGACTTAGATCAGCATCCATTTGAATGAAAAAGTCGTAGTTCTTTGTTAAGCCAAATTTGAATCCAGCTATATATGCAGGACCTATTCCGTTCTTAGAGTTCAAACTTAAAACTGTTAGTCCTGAAAGATTCAAAGACTGTGCTAGTTGGCCAGTTTTATCTGGTGAATTATCATCGATTACCAGTATGTCTATTTTCAGATTATCTATGTTTTCTCTCCTGATTTTATCAATTCGCTGCAATAACAGCATAATTGATTCAGACTCATTGTATGTGGGAATTAAAACCAAGATATTCTTCACTTTTTAGCTCTTCTTAAAATTGACAAAAGAAGTGAAGGTATTAGTAATAGGGCTTCTAAATATTTTCCATAATCCTGTGTAAAAGTCGTTCCGCTAACAGTGTCAATCTGCCCAATCAAACTATTTGGAGTAAATTTTGGGATCTGTTGCAAGATAGTGCCATCATTGCTAATAAATGAAGTTACCCCAGTTGTCGAAACATATGCCACATTTCGCCCAGTCTCCATAGATCTAACTCTTGCAATATTTAGCTCTTGTTCTAATTGGGACGTATCCCCAAAAGTAGCATTATTAGTTTGGACGACCAAAAAATCTGAAGTTAGTGAGTCTCTAAAAGCATCATTGATTAATTCATAGCAAATCAGAGTTTGGAAGGTATGGTTACTGATCTTAAACTTTGTATCCTCCTGACCAGCTGCAAAATCGTTAATATCTTTAGCGTAAGGTGACACTGCCTCAGCAATATTTCGTAATGGTAGATACTCACCAAATGGCGTCAGGTATCGTTTCGTATAAATCTGTTGTGCTTGAGAATTAAAAAGAATTGATTGATTTCTTAACCC
>LIBD01000091.1 GCA_001437855.1 Actinobacteria bacterium BACL4 MAG-120820-bin23
ACCTGCTTGAGCTGCCCCTTCTTTAGCGGTTTTAACAAAATCTTGCCGATCACTTTCCTCTGATTTCATCTCATGCCGAAGTGCAATCACCTCTTGATCTGGCATCAAAGTCTTAGCCCAGTGCACGGCGCCAAATCCAATAAATAATAAGCTTGCGGCTATACCGATTCCGATTCCTAATTGCTGGGCATTATTGCTTCCCATAATTGGAATGAAAATAAATTGATCCTCATCAATAAAAAAGAATGAGTAGATAAATAACAAAGTACCAACCGCTGATAATGAGAATAAAACTGCTACCTGACGCTCTGCCCGTTTGGCAGCAATTGGATCGATGTCAGCTTTTCGATGAATATGTTCTGGTAATCCTGGATCTGCCAGTGGCTCTAACTCTTTTGACATTTTTTAATTACCTAGCCTTTGCCGTTAACCAGACAGCAATAGCAATTAATAAGCCAAGTCCAAAGGTCCAAACTAGTAAGCCTTCAGTTACAGGTCCTACTCGGCCAAGGGGAGCACCACCTAAATTTGGCTCATTCTCGGCAGCTTTAATCCATTTAATGATAGAAAGTTTTTCTTCTGGAGTAATAGTTTTATCAGAGAAAACCGGCATCGCTTGCGGGCCGGTAAGTAACGCCTCATAGATATGTTTTGGTTCAACGCCCATAACAGTTGGGGCATACTTTCCTTGAGTTAACGCCCCACCTTGACCGGCAAAGTTATGACACATTGCGCAGTTATTTCTAAATAACTCCCCACCCTCTGCGGTATTACCATCGCGCTCCCACTTAATCTCTTCATTAGAGTAAGCCCTTGGTCCTGGTGCTAAGGATGCAACATAGGCAGCAAGAGCTGCGGTCTGCTCTTCATCATAAACTGGTGCCTTACGCATCGCTTGTTGGCTCATATCTTGCATTGGCATTCGGCCAGTTCCAACTTGAAAATCAACTGAGGCAGCACCAACACCAATTAATGCCGGACCTGCGCCCGCACCCTCACCATTTAAACCATGGCAGGATGAACAACCCTTTAAAAATATTTGTTGACCCTCTTCAATTAAGGTCGATCTGGCATCAGCTGCCATTGAGTTACTAGCTGGTGCGGCGGTAGCGATTGAAAAGGTAAAGCCAAGTGCGCAGAGTGAGAATAAAAGTAGGAAGGGTTTAGCTAATTTGTGTTTTCGATACTTAGAAATAAATCTCATTTTATTTTATCCTCAAACCCTACTTAATCAGATAGATCGCAGTAAATAACGCAATCCACACAATATCGACGAAGTGCCAGTAGTAGGAGACCACAATTGCTGTGGTTGCTTGTGAGTGGCCAAACTTTTGAGCTTTAAATACTCGAATTAAGACAATTAAAAATGCGATTAAACCACCAGTCACATGTAGGCCGTGAAAACCAGTAGTCATATAAAATACCGAGCCATAAGCATTAGAGGAGAGAGTTAAACCTTCATGTACCAACTCGGCGTACTCAAATACCTGTCCGCCGATGAAAACTGCGCCCATTAAAAATGTTAAGGCAAACCACTCCCGCATTCCCCATTGGGAAATTTGCCATAATGAACCAGTTCTTCTGGCTTGAAATCTTTCAGCAGCAAATACACCGTACTGACAGGTGACTGAAGATAAAACTAAAATAGTGGTGTTGGTTGCTGAAAATGGAATATTCAACATCTCAGTTGATTCAGCCCAAATCTTTGGACCTTGCACCGCACGGGTGGTGAAGTACATAGCAAAGAGTGCGGCAAAAAACATTAACTCAGATGAGAGCCAAACAATCGTGCCAACTGCAACTAGGTTAGGCCGATTGGTCTTAACCGCGGGGCTGGCATATGTGGTCATAGGGTGGATTATTCCGTAAATAGATAGGAATACCTCAATTACCCTAGGGGCGATACCCCTTATATCTGGGTGAAACTGATCACCACCAAAATTAGGCGCAAATTACCGCACCGGAAGAAAGGTAGGATTGGCATATGGCGCAGGATTTGAAGCAAGATTCACCGCAAGGTAATCCCAAGTTAGTAATCACCCTTTACTCAGATGATTCAACAGTTCGCCAATCGGTAATCACCGCCCTAGGAAAGCAGCTGGATAAGGATCTGCCCCCACACCAGATCAAAGAGTTTGCTACCGCCGATGCATTGCGCCTTTATGTTGATAGTAAAAAACAGGTTGATCTTTTTATTTTAGATGGCGAAGCAGTTCCTGAAGGTGGCATGGGGGTAGCTCGGCAATTAAAGGATGAGGTTTTCAATTGCCCACCAGTTTTAATTATCACTGGCCGAGCCCATGATGCCTGGCTTGCTACCTGGTCAAAGGCGGAGGCATCTGTTACTCACCCAATTGATCCATTTACCATTGCGGCAAAGTGTGCGGCGTTATTAAAAATTACCTCTGCGCTCGCTAATTAATTAGAGAAGATGCTCATGAATTGGGAGCTAATCAATAGCACCTTATCAAAAAAAGAAGATCTTTCTTCCCAGCAAGCAACTTGGGCAATGGCTGAAATCCTTGAAGGCAAAGCAAGTAGTTCAGAGATAAAAAATTTTTTATTAGGGTTAAAAAGTAAAGGTGAAAGCGCTCAAGAGGTTGAGGCGTTAGTAGAGCAGATGTATCAATACTGTGCGCCAATTAATATTTCAGAGCGAGCAGTGGACACTGTGGGTACCGGTGGTGACGGCACCAACACTATAAATATCTCAACTGTGGCGGCGATTATTACAAATGCAGCCGGAGCTAGAGTAGTTAAACATGGTAATCGAGCAATCTCCTCTAGATCTGGTGCAGCAGATTTACTTGAAGCCCTTGGGGTAAGAATTGATTTAACTGGCAAAGAGGTTGAACAGACAGTTTATAAAATTGGTATTGGCTTTTGTTTTGCCCCAGTTTTTCACTCAGCAATGAAACATGCCGCCACCGCCCGTAAGGAGTTAGGCGTACCTACTATTTTTAATATTTTAGGACCGCTCTCAAACCCAGCTAAGCCAAAGGCCTGTGCCATCGGAGTAGCAAGATCAGAGTTACTGCCACTAATGGCTCAAGTTTTACTAGATCAAGGTAAAGAGGGCTTTGTTTTTAGAGGAGATGATGGCTTAGATGAGGTTTCACTCTCAACCACCACCACTGTGCTGCAGATAAGTAATGGAAAAATTGAAGAAACTAAATTTGATCCAGAAGAGCTAGGGGTAAGTAGAGCAGAGTTGTCAGAGTTAGCTGGTGGTGATGCCAAAGTTAATGCCAGATTTACCCGAGAGATTTTAGGAGGCAAAACTGGTGCAATGCGAGATGCGGTAACACTTAATGCCGCCTTTGCTATCGCCGCCTTTAAGGGAGATTTTCATCTACCGCTGCAAACCCAAATAGCTAATGGCTTAGTCCTAGCAAATAAGGCAATAGATTCTGGGGCGGCTTTATCAGTACTGGTGAAGTGGGCTGAATTATCTAATGAGATAGTAAGTGCTAGGTAGAGCTTAATCCCCAATAATTTTGACGTTGGATGTGAGCGGACTTTTTAGCAAACTCCATAAGTGATTCCACAGTGTGAACATCAAAGCTACCTAATCGTTCAATTAAGCCATGAAGTATTTCAGTTGTCGCTTTGGCATCATCTAATGCCCGATGGTTTGGTTCAGTTTTAGTACCGAAAAATTGAGCCAAAGTGGCGAGCTTGCAATTTGGTACATCCTCTTTAGTAAGCACCTGCCTGGCAATTGTGACCGTATCTAATGTTTTATAGCTGGGCCACTTAATATCTAACTCTTTGGCCGCACTCTTTAAAAAGCTAAGATCAAATTGCGCGTTATGAGCTACCAAAATAGATTCACTATCCCCACCT
>LIBD01000092.1 GCA_001437855.1 Actinobacteria bacterium BACL4 MAG-120820-bin23
GACCACCAAGATTCCGAAAAGCGCAAAGCCCCGTAATACATCAGGTGCAATATCTCTTTTCACAGTTTTCTCCTAGATCAACTCAAACGATAGGTCAAACACAACCATTGCTGCTGCGATTCCTGACGCCCAAAGAATCATGCTTGAGGTTATGAGAATCGAAACGCGTAGCGGTCTTACTCCTGCAGCTACCGATGCTGCCGCAGCAAATTGAGTACCGATGATTATCGGTCCCAGGAAAGCCATTCCATAAATGCCATAACGATCAAACGCCATAAGTGCCTTCTCAAACTTTGGCGATTCGGCGGTTTTACCTTTTGCAACCCTTCTTTCGACGATCTTTGCTCGAATCGTTGAACCTAAATAAGCAAATATGAATATGGTGATTGCATTACCGAGCACAGCAGCTATGACGGTTGCGATTGGATCAAGTCCAAGGATGACTCCAGTTGGTACGACGGCAATTGCTTCCATCCATGGAATTGCACCTGCGATGAAGATTCCAATCAGGCCCAACTCTTCTATGTTCATGATTTTTTATCCATGCGTCTTGACTCACGCCAAGCCATGATTATCGATGGAAGCATGTATGAGTAACCAAAGACCAACCAGAAGATCGCCTGCACTTGTGGCCAAGTCAGACTTATTTCGTAGTTAAAACCATCGAAATCCGGGCTGTCATTTAGAAGATCTTGGGATATTGAATAACCTAATAGGGCTCCTGTGAGTAATCCAGAAACGCCGAAAAGGTATTGATAGGCCCTGTGATAGACGCTATTTCGCTCTTGAATCAATCGTTCGTCAAGGGCGCTATCCGGGGCGTCAGGAATCAATCGGACCGCTGTGCGAAGAAGGAACCAAAAAACGAAGATCGCCCCTATGTAAAGCAATAATAATGCAGTCCAATCATTATCTCCGACTAGCAGGAGAAATGTTGTGCCGATGATCATCGTGATATTTGCTCCGAAAACTAGAAAACGAAGTGCCCCTCTTGTTCTTAACCCATCCCACTTAGTATCTGAAAGTTGTTTTCTAACCGATTTTTCGCTTGCCATCTCAGTGAGTCCGCCACCTGATTTGAATAGATCTCGATACTCAGCGCCAAGGCCTCGTGCTTTTATATAAAGGTAGAAGAGAGGAAGCTCAATTAAGGTGTAAGAAAGGATTGCGAAGATCCACCAATTGGAATCAAACGCAAAGAATGTGTAATCACTCGGTGAGCCCCAGTTGAAAGGTGCAATCACTAACAAGACACATGCGCCTACTCCAGTATCAAGCCATGCCAACCGCTTCACATCATTTCCCGCGAAATTCGGGTAGAGGTAAAGGTAAGCGACTGCCAGGGCGATGACATTCACAATAACAATAGATAGTTCAGACATTTATCTACCTTTCTTAAGCGGGGTCAGCGAAAAGAGTTCTGTGACTTCTTGATTTAGCGCTTTAGCAATGCGTAGGGCCAGCACCAAGGATGGGCTGTACTCCTCGCGCTCGAGGTATCCAATCGTTTGGTAATGAACACCAACCCTGTCAGCCAGCTCTTGGCGCGTGAGCCCAAGGGCGGTACGGGCTTCTTCGATGCGGTTATAGACCGGCTCTTCAGGATTGCGACTCATGGGAAATAGCATATATGCTATGTAGCATTAATGCAATATCTCAAGAAAGGCGAGTCTTCCATATTCTGCTAAAGGCTAGGGTCTGGATTCCATCTCTTTAACGGCTATTCCGGAAACCAAATCCGCAAGTCTTCGGTGGTCACTTCTACGCACAATCCCAGAGATATCGAAAAGTTGCCCTGCAAGGACTATGAGAATTCCTGTAGCTAACAAGACCCCACTTGGCTTAACTACATAAGCAAGATTTGAAACTGCGAAATATGCAATCCAGTAAGCAGTAAAGATCAAAAAGAATCGTATAAGCATCTGTGGCCGTTTGGCTGGAGTGCCAGTTGTCTCATTAATGGAAATCATCCTCAGTAAGTTCTGGGCTGGAGTTTGTCCTTTACCCCAGGTAATTAAACTCCAGATAAACCAACCTATATAAGCAGTTCCACTGATTAGTACTATCTCTAGGACCCAAGCAGTAAATCGTCTAGTTGGGCTTGCTGGCAGTGAATTCATTTCTTCATACTTCCTCTCGTTTCGGCAACAACATCATTAAGGATCTGCTTCCAACTAGTTGGCTGGACTCCAAATGCTTTCCGAGCAGCGCTATCGTCCAAAATATATGGACGCTGCATTTGATATGCGGTTTCCTTTAGCGCCTTCATTAAGGGGTTAAAGAGTGCAAGAAGATTCCACATAACGTTTGGAACAGATGACAGCTTTGGGTTCTTTATTCCAGCCACGGCAGCCAGTTCACTTACTAGCTCCTGCTGTGTCTTGGGTTCATTGCTTGGAACGTGCCACGCCTTTCCCCAAGCCTTTGGATCCGTGGCAACAATCTGCATTAACCGTGCAACATCCAATGGATAAGTCCATGTGTGCTTTACATCGATATCGCCCAATACCTGCGCTGCTTTTCCAGCAAGGATCTTTGGCATGACTCGTGATCCAACTCGGCTTTGTTCTCCTGCACAGACATAATCTGATCCACGCACTTCAGTTGCTTTAATTCTTCCCGCATCATGTAACGCTTTAGCATCAAGCCACATCTGGGCTCTGACCTTTCCCTTTACGCCTTGAGCACTCAAAGGCAGATCTTCAGTCATTGGAACATCAACTGGGCCATATCCATAAAGGTTTGAACAAGTCACAAGTACTGCGCCAGTTTTTTCTGCATAGCCAAGAAAGCTTGCAGCAATTGGTGGCCATTCTGTAGCCCAGCGGTGATACGGCGGATTAACGCAGTTATAGATGGCTGCTGCACTAGGAGCAATCTCCAGCAGTTTAGAAAGGTCACTGACATCTGCTGCAACTCTCTTGATGTTCTTGTGAGTTGGCCCAGAGCCTGAACGAGTTACGACAATGACATCTTGGCCATCATTTGCAAGCAATTCGGCAAGTGTGCTGCCGACTACTCCTGCCCCTACTACTACATGTGTTCTGCTCATGACTCGCCTTCCTAGAGATTGACTGAGCCGAACGATAATGACACAATGTTAACAATGTCAACATTAAAGAAATCTGATGCTGAGTTCCACCATGGGGACTTACAAGCTGCTCTAGTTACTGCGGGGCTTCGCCATGTTGAAAAGCACGGGCTGAACTCTTTAGGACTTCGTCAATTAGCTTTGGTTACTGGCGTGAGTCCAACTGCTGTGTATCGACACTTTGCAGATCTTGAACACTTAAAGGCTGCCGTTGGCAAAGCAAGTCGAGAAACTTTAGGAAAGATGATGGTGGACGCCCTTAAAACTGCGCCACCTAGTAAATCTGCAAAAGGTGCAATCGATCGCTTCCTGGCAATTGGTGGGGCTTATATTGATTTTGGGATTAAAAAATCAAATCTTTATGAGATTGCGTTCATCTGTTTTGATTCACCTGTTCTAGAACCAGATTCCCCAAATCCTTGGGATTTGTTAATGAACTCACTTACTGAATTGAATGAAATTGGGTGCTTGTCAGACAAGAACTTTAAAACTGCTCCCATGATTGCTTGGAGCATGGTTCATGGATTTGCTGGACTGGCGGCTCAAGGTGCAACAGGATCTGTTCAAGAAACCAATGCATCTAAGAAGGAAGTTTTGCTAGCTGTGCTGAAATCCCTCGATATTAAATGACCTCAGATTTAGAAATATCTGCCCATAAAACTGCCCATATCTGCCCATAGATTCCCCATAAAAACATTCAAATCTGCGACAGGTTATGTAA
>LIBD01000093.1 GCA_001437855.1 Actinobacteria bacterium BACL4 MAG-120820-bin23
CCGATCTAGAGGGTCCACTTCGTGCTGAAATAATTAAAAAGATTGAAACAGCAAGAGCTGAAGGTGATTTAAAAGAGAATGGCGGCTATCACGCAGCTAGAGAAGAACAAGGAAAGATTGAAGGACGAATCCGCCAACTAAAACATATGTTGGAGCATGCACATATTGGTACCCCGCCGGCAAGTGAATCAGGTGTGGTTGGTCTTGGTATGTTGATTACCGTTGATATTGCCGGAGATGAATTGAAGTTTTTATTAGGCTCTCGAGAAATTGCAAGTGGTGATATTGATGTTTATTCAGAAAAATCACCGCTGGGTAGTGCTGTCCTCGGAGCTAAAGTTGGTGAAACTGTTAATTACACCGCACCAAATGGTAAGCAAATTGCAGTAGCAATTCTTGAAGCACAACCTTTTATTTAACTTACTTATTCACCGCTCTATTATATTTTCTAACACTTAGTGGAATAAATACTGCCATAATTATGATCATATAAACTATGGACATAGTTAATGGATTCTCGCTAGGAAAAGAGCCAGCAGTAGCACCGAATTGATTTTCAAGACCAAATAGCTGTCTACATCCTGCCACCATAGTTGATACTGGATTCCATTCAGCAATATATTGCAATGGTTTTGGCATACCAGTAGTTGGTGCAAATGCATTAGATAAAAAAGTTAATGGAAATACCGCGATAAATGTGGCATTAGTTGCCACTCGCTCCTCTCTTACCGATAGCCCAATTAATACACCGATCCAAGACATCGCAAAGCCAAAGACTAATAAAAATACAAAACCTAACGTGATATTTAAAAAGCCAGAGCTAGGGCGCCAGCCAACAACATAACCGGTCAATCCCATGGCAGTGAGCACTACAATATTGAGCGCACCATCACCAAGTGTTCTACCAAAAACTACAGCAGATCTTGAGATTGGTAGAGATCTAAATCTAGCGATTAATCCCTTTTGCATATCAGCGGTTAAACCAACTGCAGTGCCTGCAAGGGTGAATGCAACAGTTTGCACAAATATGCCAGGCATAAGTAGTTGAACATATCCACCTGGTTGACCCGTATCAATTGAGCCGCCAAATACATATCTAAACAACAAAACAAACATAATCGGTTGAATAATTGAGAATAAGATCAATTCTGGAACGCGAGCTAATTGCAGCAATTGCCTCTTAGTAATAATTAGTGCATCTGAAATTGCATGCATTATCGACCTCGTTTCTTACTAGCTAAAGCTAAATCTTCATCTTTTTTCTCTTCCGCTAAATGCCCAGTAAGAGATAAGAAAACATCATCTAAGGATGGACGCTTTAATCCAATATCTAAGGGGTGAATCCCCATCTTATCTAATAATTTTGCAGCTTCGATTAATGCTTTACTACCAGTGGTAACTGGTGCTGAGATCAGCCGTAAACCTTCATCTACATTTAGCGCACTGGAACTAATCCTTGCCACAATCTCTTTAGTTGCTGCCATATGCTGGTTTTCAACCACAATCTCTAATCGCTCGCCGCCCACCTGTTTTTTAAGCGAATCAGATGTTCCTCTGGCAATTACTTTGCCATGATCAATTACAGCAATCTCATCTGCTAATTGATCGGCCTCTTCAAGATACTGGGTTGTAAGTAGCAAGGTAACTCCACCTTTTACTAGTTCATTAATTACGCCCCACATATCCTGGCGTCCTCTTGGATCTAAGCCGGTCGTTGGCTCATCTAAAAACAAAACTTTTGGTTTAACAATTAAGGATGCTGCCAAATCTAATCTGCGTCGCATACCGCCTGAGTAGGTTCTGATTGGACGCTTGGCTGCATCTGTTAACGAAAATTGCTCTAAAAGCTCGATCGCACGACTTTTTGCCGCTTTGGCTGATAAATGATAAAGCCGGCCAAACATAATTAAATTGTCCCAGCCAGTTAAAGTCTCATCTACAGCAGCGTACTGACCAGATAAACCAATTATTTTTCTTACTTCTTGTGGATTTTTAATTACATCAATTCCAGAAACTGTTGCTCTACCTGAGTCTGGCACAAGTAATGTTGCCAATACTCGAACAGTTGTAGTTTTGCCTGCACCATTAGGACCAAGTACGCCTAATACAGTTCCTTCTTCAACATCAAGATTTAAACCATCTAATGCTTTAATTTTGCCCTTATCGTAAGTCTTATAGAGCTCTTCTGCTGTGATTGCTTTCATTGTAAAATCTTAACAAGAAAAAGCGGTAAACTATTCCACTTCAGGTCAATTCTTGGAAAATTTATAGGTAGAGGTGGTTAGTTCCATAAAACTAAAAAAGTTGGGCAAAAACCCATTTGCTGAACTTCCAAGAGAAGTAGCAATCCTTTCTACTGTTTCATTTTTAGTTGCAGTAGGTTTTGGATTAATAATTCCAGCTATCCCTATTTTTGCTGCATCTTTTGGCGTCAGCAAGACCGCTATAGGGTTAATCATCTCCGCCTTTGCAATTGTGCGCTTTGCTTCGGGTTTAGTATCCGGAAAATTAGTTGATAAATTTGGTGAGCGAACAGTGCTGGGCTTTGGTTTATTCATGGTCTCTTTTTTTACATTACTTACCGCCCTTTCCCAAAACTACTCACAACTATTAATTTTTAGATCTCTTGGTGGACTTGGTTCTTCTATGTTCTCAGTATCTGCCGGTTCATTACTTATGAGATCAGTAGGTGATGATTATCGAGCTCGAGCGCAATCACTTTACAACAGCGGATTTTTATTAGGCGGAATCTCAGGTCCTGCAGTTGGTGGGCTGCTTGCGACAATCTCACTAAGGGCACCATTTTTTGTCTACTCAATCACACTAGCTATGGCGGCGATCACGGCATTATTTTTCTTGAGTGAAAAAAAGCTTGGTAAAAAAGTTGATGCGCCAACTACACAAATTGGCCAGACAACTCTTAGTCAGGCATTTAGATTACGGCCATATCAAATAGCCCTAGTACTAGCATTTATAAATAACTGGGTTTTATTTGGCTTAAGATCTTCAATTTTGCCATTGTTTGTAACTGAAAAATTAAACTCAACAGCAACTATTGCTGGAATCGGTTTAACTATTGGCGCTTTAATTCAAGGAATCTTTATGTTAAAAGCTGGTAAATACTCAGATGTTAAAGGACGCAAAGCAGCTTTGTTATTTGGTGGGGTATTTATTTTATTTGGTATTTTAATGCTTGCATTTACTACAAATATTTTTTGGTATTTGGTTTCAATGGCGCTATTTGGTTTAGGTAGTGCCTATGTTGGAACAGCCCCAGGCAGTGTGGTTGGCGACATCATTAAGGGTAGAGGCGGTCAAGTGATTGCCGCTTGGCAAATGGCCGGAGATGCCGGAATGATTGTTGGACCAATATTGGTCGGATTACTAACTGATTACTTTAGTTATCAAGCGGCATTCTTATTCTCTGGTTTTATTTGGATTATTGCTTTGGTCCTATCAGTAATTTTGCCTGAGACTCGGGCCTCATATTTAGAAAATGATTTAATTCCAGATAAAAATAAACAGGAGCTATGATCGCTCACAGCTCCTGTTTGGAAGTATTTTTTTAATTACTGGCGACGTAGAATCGCAAGTAAGCGCAGTACCTCTAGGTATAGCCAGACAATTGTGACCATTAGGCCAAAAGATGCCCGCCATGATTCCTTCTCAGGAACTCCAGCCGCTACACCCTTTTGGATTTGATCAAAATCTAAAACTAAGAACAAGCTAGCAAGGGCAACTCCTGCTACTGCAAG
>LIBD01000094.1 GCA_001437855.1 Actinobacteria bacterium BACL4 MAG-120820-bin23
AAAGGGGCTACCAGAAAAGCAACTAACTCATGGGCAGGTGATTAAGTTTTAACTCTAGTAGTATAAATACTATTACTTATCGTAAATAACTTTAACGGAATCGGAAAATAAATTGCTAATAGGTCAGGTGCTAGCCCAACCCTTTGCCAAGCGGTTTTTTGTGGCTAGATTTATTACCAATTACGGCAATGGGATGAGTCCTATCGCCTTAGCCTTTGGCATATTAGCTCTACCAAATGGCTCGGCAAATCTTTTAGGTTTAGTACTTGGATTTACTACCGCGATGTTTGTCGTGATGGCCCCCTTTGGTGGTGTAATCGCAGATAAGTACGGTAGAGCTAGAGTTGTGGGCTTAACCGATATGGCAGCGGGAGCGGTCTTATTAATTCAAGTTGCCTACTTTGCAACTGGCCAGGTGCCAGTTGCAGTCTTTTAATAGTTAATGGTTGTTACGGATTGTTATGGGGAATCTTTTGGCCAGCATTTACCGGCATTATGCCAACTATTGTGCCGAAAGAGGGATTACAAAAAGCAAATGCGGTAAATGCACTTGTGACAAATAGTGGCTTGGTCTTAGGGGCAGCCTCTGCTGGATTTTTAATTGATATATATGGCGCAGCAATTA
The DNA here is from genome assembly GCA_001437855.1 of Actinobacteria bacterium BACL4 MAG-120820-bin23. Lineage (GTDB taxonomy): Bacteria > Actinomycetota > Actinomycetes > Nanopelagicales > Nanopelagicaceae > Nanopelagicus. The sequence continues at coordinate 626 of LIBD01000094.1, forward strand.
CCTTAGGTATTGATGCTGCCACATTTTTACTATCCGGGGTTATGGTATTTACCTTGCGCCATTTAACACCAAAGTTGCCAGCCTCTAATAACACCATGATTGATGATCTAATCCATGGCTGGCGAGTATTTATCTCATTTAGGTGGATTGTAATTGTGGTAATTTCATTTTCATTTATTGTGATGTGTTGGGCAGCTGCGGAAAATATCTTAGGTCCACTTATCGCCTTAGAGCACTTTGATGGCGCCAAATCTTGGTCCATTGTGATTGCCGCTGAATCTGTTGGCTTATTTGTGGGAGCAATAATTGCGATTAAGATAAAATTAAAGTATCCAATAAGATTTCTGCAGATCTCAACTATTGCCATTACCTTCTATATTCTCTCCCTAGCTAAACCACAATCACTATTTGTAATTGCATTTTGTGCATTTTTATTTGGCATTGTCTTAGATCTTTGGAGCACCCTTTGGTATACCGCGATCCATCGAAAGGTGCCACAGGAGGCACTCTCTAGAGTTTCATCCTTTGACGCACTTGGCTCACTTATCTTTAAGCCAATTGGGCTGGCAATTGCTGCCCCACTGGCTGCTCTTATGGGCCGGGATAATCTTTTATACCTATTAGCTTTTATCTCAGTTGCGGCGATTGTTTTGCCGCTATTTAGCAGTGAGGTAAGAAATATGAGCTTTGAAGATTTACCAAAGGATCAGGTTTCTCCCAGGTAATTTACAGAAAAGTGATTTAGTCTTGGCTCCATCTAAAAAATTAAATTTAAGCGAAATTAAAATTAGGAGCATAAGATGAGAAATTCCACCACATTTAAGGTTGTTACCTCATTTGTATTAGGTGTAACCGCGGCAAGTGGTTTTGCAATTGCAAACCCCTCATCTGTTCCCGTAGTTAAGGCTTGTGTTGATAATCGAACTAAAGCATTGTTCATCTCCAACAACGGCAACTGTCCTAAGGGAAGAAGTGCGGTTGATATTGGAGCCACTGGAGCTAATGTTAAAAGTATTGCGCAATTAGTATCACCCTCAGTAGTTTCAATTAAGGTCACCTCCGCCATGGGTGGATCAGGAACTGGCTCAGGATCGGTTTATAAATCAAATGCAACTACCTCATTTATTATTACCAATAACCATGTGATTGATGCTGCTGTAAGTAGTGGCAAGATTGAGGTGGAGTTAAATAATGGCGATGTATTGCCAGCAACTATTGTGGGACGAAACTCTGAGTATGACCTGGCAGTTATCTCAGTCAAAAAAGGAAATCTGCCTGAGATTCCATTAGGTAATTCATCATCCTTATTTATTGGAGATGCTGTCATTGCCTTTGGCTCTCCCCTTGGCTTATCCGGCACGGTAACTAGTGGAATTGTTTCAGCCTTAAATCGCCCAGTAACTACTGGCTCACTAAATGCAGAAAGTTTTATGGATGCAATTCAAACTGATGCAGCAATTAATCCAGGTAACTCAGGTGGGCCGTTGGTAGATGCAGCAGGCCGTATTGTTGGCGTTAACTCAGCAATTGCTACCTTAGGCACAGGTGCAGCATCAGGAAATATTGGTCTTGGCTTTTCAATTCCAATTAATCAAGCAAAGCGAATAGCGGATGAGTTAATTGCCACAGGTAAATCAACTAAGCCATTAGTTGGTATCGCATTTGATAATAATTTCAATGGGACAGGGGCGAGGGTGGCAGCCCTAACTGCTGGTAAAGCTGCTGAGCGAGCTGGCATGGTGGTGGGATCGGTTGTAAAGCGAATTAATGGTTTTAAGATCAATGATTCAATCTCAGCGATTGTGCGGATTAGATCAAACGCCCCAGGAGATCAGGTTGTAATTGTGGCAGAGTTGCCATCTGGTGAGAGTAGAACCTACACATTTAATCTAGATTCAGCTCCAGCCCTTCCTTAAGCAATATACTCATAACTTCTAACTTACTTTAATTATAAAGTTTTATTAAAGTAAAAAAAGAGTTTAAGGAGTTTGGGTAAATTAAACCTCTAGATAAAAAACGCCGGCTAGAGCTGTTATCTGCCTTTTCTGGCGTCTTAATCGCTGGCCAATCTCGAATAAATGGTGAGTTATCTGCGCAGATGGGCGACTCACTTGCGGCTGCTTTAGTCTCCTTTGGTAGCGGCTTAATCTTTGTCTCACTGATCTCTGCCTTTCGAAGTGATGTTAGAGCAGGTTATAAACAAATATTTGTAGCGGTGAAAAATAAGAAATTAAGTTATTGGCGCTTAGGTGCTGGCATGTTGGGGGCATCCTTTGTTGCGATGCAAACTCATGTGGTGCCAATTGTTGGGGTGGCAATCTTTACCGTTGCATCCCTAGCTGGGCAAACTGCGATCTCACTTTGGGTAGATCATGTTGGGTTGATGGGAAGTGGCAAAAGCTTAATAACTATCAGGCGAGTACTAGCTGCCGTAATTACTGTGCTTGCAGTAGTAGTTTCGGTTTGGGATAGATTTGCAATGAGTAATTTTTCAATCACCGCAATTATTTTGGCAGTAGTGGCAGGTGGTTGGGTGGGAGTTCAGCGGGCATTAAATGGTCAGATAAATAATTACTCAAAGGCCTCCTTTGCTACCTCCCAACTTAACTTTATAACCGGTACCTCATTTCTACTTCTACTTTTACTATTGCGATCAATCTTTACCGATCACTCCATTATGAATTTTTCCACCGGCCCCTGGTGGATGTTTTTAGGTGGCACGATGGGGGTTATTTATATTGCATTCTCAGCCGTTGCCGTCCAACACCTTGGGGTTTTAGATTTCACATTATTTTCAGTCGGTGGGATGTTATTTGGTTCACTGCTAATTGATTTATTTGCTCCAACCGCTGGCACAAGGATAAGTGGCTACCTAATCGCCGGAATTTTAATTACCTATCTTGGTGTGATTGCAAATGGTCAATCTCGCCTATCCCGGCGGTAATTAATAAGCGCAGAAATTATTGAACCAGTAATAAAGAAGGCGGCTAAGAAG
>LIBD01000095.1 GCA_001437855.1 Actinobacteria bacterium BACL4 MAG-120820-bin23
ACGTGGAATTTGGAAACCAACTGCTTCATCAGTTGGATACTCACCTATCTGCCCAGTAGATAAATTTTTAGATCTAATTAATTGACCATAGATATCACACCATTGAACATCGTTATTTCCAGCACCAGTTGCAGTTGGACCCTCACCTAATTGATTACGCCGAGAATCAAAAACCTCAACTGATATTGACATGACTAACCCTTTAGGGAGCCAGAGAGCAATCCTCGAAGGAAGTATCGACCTAGGAAGATATAAACAATTAAGGTTGGTAGTGAAACAATTAATGAAGCTGTCATATTAACTCCGTAATAAACCTGGTTTGAAGAACCAGTAATAAAATTAAGTGCTGTGGTTGCCACCGCCAACTTAGGAGACCCGCCAGTTAAAAAGATCGCAAAGAGGAAGTCATTCCAAGCTGAGGTAAATTGCCAAATTAACACCACCACAAATGCTGGCACAGATAGGGGCAAGATAATTGAGCGATAGGTGCGAACCATTGATGCCTTATCAACTCGAGCAGCTTCGATTAATTCATTAGGGATTGCCTCGTAGTAGTTTCGGAAAATTAAGGTACAGATTGGAATTCCATAAATTACATGCGCCAAAACTAATACATAAATAGATTTATTTAGCTCCAGAGTGGTTGCAATTCTTACCAACGGAATCATAATTGCTTGATAAGGAATAAACATTCCAAATAGAAATAACGTGAAAACTAAGTTAGAGCCTCTAAACTTCCACTTGGCAAAGACATAGCCATTGATAGATCCAATTATTGCTGAGATTATTGAAGCTTGAATTACAAAAAATAGAGTTCTCGTCATCGAGTCAGAAATAGATTGTGGGAAGTAATCTGTACCGCTCCAGGCAACTGACCAAGCTGAGAAATCTAACTTCTCTGGTAATTTAAATGCATTTGTTAGGTAAACATTTTTTACACCTTTAAGTGAGTTAATTACCATCACATAAATCGGCATGACAACAAGGAACCAGATAAAGGTAAGTGAGATGTAGCGGAAGATTAACCAGAACCGCTCTTTACCGTTTAGCTTGCGCTTTTTATTGCGCACATCTGGCTTTGCGGTAATTAAGTCGACTAAGTCTTTACTCATCAGCGGTAAGCCTGTTGTTTGTTGTTATAACGAAGGTACGGCACAACCACAACCGCAATCATTATCAGAAGTACGATCGCAATTGAGGTTCCCTTTGCATAATCTCGTTTATCAAAGGTTGCTTCCCACATATAAACCGCAACTACCTGGGTTACATAGGATTTACCATTAATACCAATAATCAAATCAAATGCTTTCATTGAAATATGACCTAAAATAATTAGAATAGTAAGCAAGGTTGGGGTCAATTGAGGAAATAGTACGTGGCGATAGATCTGTGACTCACTAGCTCCATCTACTCGAGCAGCTTCACGCATATCATCTGGAATTCCTCTAAAGCCGGCTAAGAAGAGGGCCAATACATAACCTGACATCTGCCAAATTGCCGGTAGTGCCATCGCATACATCGCACCTCGTTCTGAGACATACCAATCATTTTGTAGAAAACCCAAACCTATTTTTTGCAATGCCAGATTTAAGCCACCAGCATCTTCATCACGGGCTGAGTTTAAAAGCCAGTTAAATACTGTGCCCATGGCAATAAATGAGATTGCCATTGGGTATAAATAGAAGGAGCGGAAAAAGCCTTCGCCTTTGATTCCCTTTTCTAGCAATAAAGACATGATAAATCCAGTTATTAATGCACCTAAAATGAAAACGACTGTGAATTTTATTAAATTTGAAAGTGAATGAGTGAATCTCTCATCAACCATTAAATCTGTGTAATTCTTTAATCCAACATACTCAATGGCTTTTTTTGTGCCAGAGTTCTGATTAGTTAACGAAACGTTTACTGACCAAAGAATTAAGCCGTAAACAAATATCAAAACCACAATAATTGAGGGCAATACAAAAAGTAAGCCGCCAAGGCGAGAGCTTAGTGAGCGTTTATTCTTAACAATCTTACTCACCGAAACAATCCCCTTATCTTTAACAAGCAGGTATTTGAGTCTAGCGATTTGTTACCTGATAAGAAAACTTTGGTGGGCAATTACTCGCCCACCAAAGTTACTTACTTACTTCTTTGCTATTTAAGCCTTGCCTGCTTCGTAAGCACCAGCAAGATCTTTAGCAAGTCCGGCGTTATCTTTAAAGCCACCTGAGAAGTACTTACCAACAGCAGCATTGTATGCAGCCATCAGTGCGTTATTTCCAGTTGCTCCGTGAACAGTTGAACCGACTAAGCGATCCTGCTTCCAATCGGATGCGGCTGATTTTAGATAATCATCGTATAGAGATAGATCTGAGTCAGTACGAGCTGAGATCGATCCCTTCTTTGGATTAAATGCATCCTGGCCATCCTTAGATCCACAAACCTTCAACCATGCAATTGCAGCGTTGCGGTGTGGTGCACCAACTGGAAGTGTGAATGAATCAGATAGCCATTGGTATGTACCAACAGTTCCTGGAGCTGCTGCATATGTGTAGTCAGTTCCAAGTGATAATCCATCTGATTGCCATTGTGCTGAAGCCCAGTCACCCATGATAAAGAATCCAGCTTTGCCGTCAGTTACTAACTTTCCAGCATCTGGCCAATCAAGGTTTCCAGCTCCCTTATTTCCGTATGAAAGTGCTCTCTGGAAGTTCTTAATACCGGCAGCAACCTCAGGACCTGTCCATGAAGTTGATCCGTTATATAGACCTTCAAACTTATCTGCACCCATTGTTGCCAGCAGCATCCAGTCTAGAAGGTGAGCAATCGCCCAGTCTCCCTTTCCAGCAAGTGCAAGACCTGGAATTCCAGATTTCTTGAACTTCTCTAGATCAGCAAAAAATTCATCAAGAGTCTCTGGTGCTTTTGTGATTCCAGCTTTTGTAGCAGCTGCTGGATTCCACCAAAGTACATTTGCTCTGTGAATGTTTACTGGAACTGAATAAATCTTTCCATCAACAGTGATTGCTTTAATTAAGTCAGCTGGGAATATTTCATCCCAACCCTCTGAAGCGTATAGAGATGTTAGATCCTCTAATTGTCCGCCTCTTACATAACCATCAAGCTCCATACCAGCATGTGCTTGGAATGAATCTGGTGGCTCGTTAGCATCTAAACGGCTTTGTAATACAGCCTTAGCATTTACACCTGCACCACCAGCAACAGCAGCGTTAATAAACTCTGTGTCTGGATTTTGTGCTTCGTAAACATCGATCATTCCTTGTAGGCCAGCAGCTTCGCCACCAGATGCCCACCAGGTAAAGATTTCAAACTCTGAGTCTTGGTTTGCTGCGTCATCACCTGATGATGAACAACCAGTTACCGCAAGTGCGATAGCTGCTGCAGCTGCAACAAGACGAAATGAACTTCTACGCATTCATTTCTCCATTTCTTCTCTATATAGAGTGGTACAACGCGGACCGTCGAACCTGAGGTAATCCTTATACTCACCCCTTGTAGAGTCAATTAAACTTGGCTAACAATTGGTTAATAAA
>LIBD01000096.1 GCA_001437855.1 Actinobacteria bacterium BACL4 MAG-120820-bin23
CTATGGGATTTGATTCGCGATCCAAGAGCGCTACATAAAGTTGAAGTTATCCCAGGTGTTTTAGAGCAAGAGTGCGCTGAGTTATTAACTCAATTCTTTGCTCAAAAAAGGTAATTTAAATACTGATTAGGCCCTCGCGTATAGTCACCTACGGTGGCGTGTCCGAGCGGCCTAAGGAGCGCGCCTCGAAAGCGCGTGTTGGGGAAACTCAACCGTGGGTTCAAATCCCACCGCCACCGCCATTTATTTTATTGAGTGACCAGGTATCGAAGAGATTAATTTTTGAGTGTAAGGATTCTTCGGTTTCTCAAAGATATCTTTTGTCTCACCTGATTCAACAAATACCCCATTTTCCATCACATATACAAAGTCAGTTAAATACCTAATAACTCCAAGGTCATGAGAAACCAAGACGATAGACAAACCATCCTTAATTAGTTCACCAAACAACTCTAAGAGCTGGGACTGGGCCGACTGATCAATAGCTGAGGTTGGCTCGTCGGCAATCAAAATCTTGGGCTGAGCGGTCAAAGCTCGAGCTACGGATGCTCTTTGTCTTTGTCCTCCAGAGAGAGAGAACGGATATTTTCTAGAATCGATTTCGCTGATTCCCATTCTTTTTAAAAGTTTTGAAGCAATCTCTTTAGCCAATTGCTTATCATTTGTCTGGTGCTGAAGTACTCCTTCAGTGACAGCATTTATAATTCGCATTCTGGGATTAAGGGATGAGTATGGATCCTGAAAAACCATCTGCACTGCTTTGCGGAGTTCTCCCTTGTAAACTCCACTTCCTTGTCTAATATCTTCTCCAAGATATTTGACTTGACCAGTAGTTGGGATCTGCAGCCCAGAAAGAACTCGAGCTAATGTTGATTTACCACTTCCTGATTCTCCTACTATTCCTACAACTTTCCCTTCTGGTAGAACAAAGTCGACGTTTCTTACAGCCAAAATTTCGTCACCATACGCCTTGAAAGTAACGGAGATGTCTATGCCCTCTAATAGGTTGTTCAACGCTTATCCCCTTTAAAAATCTCTGCATAGCGGATACAGGCCGTTAGGTGATCTTTATTAGCAGACTGAAGAAGGAGTTGCTTATCACTTCGGCAAGGGTCAAGAACATAGTCACAGCGATCGGCAAATCGGCATCCCTCTGGCCATGCTCCAACAGTAGGTGGTTGGCCCTTAATTGTTATTAGTTTGCCTCGAGGCTCGACTATGTCGATACGAGAATTATAAAGGGCATGAGTATAGGGATGCTTAGCATTTTTAATCATGGCAGATGGAAGCTTCTCCACTGTCGAACCTGCGTGCATCACAACTACATCATCACAAATTGAATTAATCAGTTGTAAGTCATGAGACACTAGGATGATTGCTGTATTTAAAGTCTGTCGAATTTTTCTGAGCAATTCCATTATTTCAGCTTGGACTGTTACATCTAGGCCTGTGGTTGGCTCATCGGCAACTATCAATTGAGGTTCTTGAGCAATAGCGCAGGCAATCATAACTCTTTGCTTCATGCCACCAGATAATTGATAAGAAAATTGTTGCAGAACAATTTCGGGTCGGCGAATTTGAACTAACTCAAGAAGCTCTATAGAACGGTTCTTTATTTGCTGATCGGTAAAATTCCCACCCTGTCTTATTGCTTCGGCAAGTTGGGCACCAATTGTTATTACTGGATTCGGCCCAGCAAGTGCAGACTGAGGTATGTATCCCACCTTTTTTCCTCTTATTGCTCTCCACTGACTCTCATTGGCTGATACGAGATCAATGCCATCAAACTCCAATTTTCCAGACTCTATATAGGCTCCACGACGTCGCAGTGTCCCAACTAAGGACCTGCATAACATGGTTTTCCCAGAACCAGACTCACCAATTAACCCAAGAAGCTGACCCTTTTCAATATTAAAAGTTGCGCTATCCACGATCCTAAGTCGTCTAGAGCGCGTTACCCTGACATCAATTCTTAACTGATCAAAAATAACCAACGGTTTTGCCATTAATTTCCCTTATCTCTTCGGGAAAGACCTTCAACGATAAAAGAAAGGGCTATTGCAGACCAGCAGAGGGCTACTCCAGGAAAAATTGTTATCCACCAAGCATCCCCGAGGTATGTTCGGCCATCTGCAATCATCGCCCCCCATTCAGCTGCTGGAGGCCTTGCTGCCAAACCAAGGAATGAAAGACCAGAAACGATAATAATTACCAAAATAAAGTCACTAAGTGCATAAGCCAAACTCTCAGAGGAGACGTTTGGAGTGACATGTTTGAAGATTATTCGCTTTTTTGAATAACCCATTAATTGAGCAGCCTCTATGTAATTTTGTTGCAATACAACCACTGCCTTCGTTCTGGCAATTCTGGCATAGCGAGCCCAATTCATAATAGTCAGAATTATCACAACGTTATAAAGCCCAGGGCCCAAAAAAGATATCATTGCGACTGCAATTATGAGCAAAGGAAAAGCGTTTATTCCATCAATTATCGAACTAACCAAAGATACAAAGTACTTGTTCTTAGCTAGGCCAAGCAAAATGCCAATCAAGGTTCCAATTACTAACGGAATGCTAACTCCAAGAAATGCGACACCAATATCAGCAGGTACGGCAGCAAAGGTGCGAGTCATGACATCTCGACCCAGTTGGTCTAATCCAAATGGGTGCTGCCATGAGGGAGGTTGAAATGATTCCCCAACGAACTCATCTGGTTCATATGCGCTAATGAATGGATGGATAACACCAATTAATACAATAGTTAAAAACATGGAAATTCCAGTGATAATGCCAAATCCGCCTGGAAGTGAAACCCATTCCTTTAAGCGCTGCCGTCTGGTTTGGACATTAGCTGCAGTATTAATTGTCTTCATAGTTTCACCCGTCGATCAAGGGCATATGCGCATAGATCACCAATAAAACTGAGAAATACCGTGATAACGCCAAAAAATAGCAAAATGCCTTGAACCATAGGATAGTCGCTAGCTAAAACAGCCCCAACTAACTCACGACCTATACCCGGAAGGGAAAAGATAGTCTCAAGAATAACTGTTGCTCCAAGCATTATTCCCATCATGTAAGAGAGCAGAACGACGGTCGGGGCCATAGATGGCTTTAAAATGTAAAAGAGAAAAAAGCGAGGCCTGCTTACTCCTCTAATGATTCCAGTCTCCACAAATTCTTCACCTTTAGTATCAACAATGGATGATTGCAGAACTCTGGAGATAATCGCGACCAAAATCAAGGTGTTGATACTTACGGGAAGCCATAAATATTTTAAGTTTTCAGGAAAATCATTTACATAGCCAAAAACAGGAGCCCATTCTCTTCTTACGCTGAATAGAAGTATACCAATCATGGCTATAAAGAAGTTAGGAGTAGCAATAATTACTGAAGTAATTCCTCTAAAGAGATAGACCACTGATGCTTTATTAGACCAGCCAACCAAGGTGGAAATTGGAATCGAAATTAAGAATGCAAAAAATACTGAAAGAAAAATATAAGTTAAAGTTAAAGGAAGTGTGTTTCGA
>LIBD01000097.1 GCA_001437855.1 Actinobacteria bacterium BACL4 MAG-120820-bin23
CGGTCATCATAACTAAAGCTCAAAACAGTCATGGCGCTGGTGCTCTTATAACCTGAATATAAACGAGCAACAAGATCATAAGCTGAGGCTGGGTTCTTGAATGCAAGAGTTGTGTTTGGGCCTGTCAATGCTTTAAATAGTGGAGCGACATCAGTAGCTGCTGTTATCGCAGCGTTGGACTTACTCCATGCCGCATAAGCAATACCCTCATAATTTTGAACTAAGTCATCAAAAGAGGTTGGAGCCTTTGGTATTACAGAAACAACTCTTACTCCCTTATTCCAAACTAACTTTTTTCTACTTTTAACACATGTGAAACTTTTACCTTTAACCACCTGAGTAATTCCGGCTTTAGTGCACTTAGCCCCTGCCTTAACTGCGGCATGAGAGGTGGAGAGCTGAGATGAAAGTAGAAGGGGTGTGATCACCAGTAAGGAAAGTATTCTCTTATTCATCCATAAAGAATAAATTGCGTATTTAGTTATAACAAGGGGTATTTGCCTAAATCTGACCTAATTCCGTTCAATATCTAGAATATGACAGACCAATTGACTAATATGGGTGCTAAGTCAAGAAAAAGTAAAGATATGAAATGGTTGAATGAGGAAAACTAGACGAAACCCTCACCGCCCACCTTTAAATAAAATAGGGAGCAAAATGAATCCAGCCAAGATCGCAGATTATGGAATAACTGAAGAGTTTGGCTATTTGCCAGCCCATGATCCAGCACAATCACTTTCTGCCGGTAATGAAGAGTGGGATCAATTTGGTAAGGATCTACCCAAGTTATTAATGGGCACCAATTTTCGCAAGCGAGTACAAGCACTACCTAAATTTAATATTGATAAATTAAATGGCGAGGCTGAAATTCAGCGAGCAATGTTAGTTTTAAGTTATATCGGTCAGGCATATCAATGGAGTGATAATGAGGCTGCCACAGTTATGCCGCAGGTATTAGCTAAGCCTTGGTATGAGGTTGGAAAGTTAGTAGGCCGGCCACCAATTCTTTCCTACCAAAGTTATGCCTCAGATAATTGGCGAAGATTTGATCAGGCAGGTCCGATTGAGTGTGGAAATATTGGATTGCTGCAATGTTTCTTAGGTGGGCAAGATGAAGAGTGGTTTATTTTAATTCACATCGATATTGAGAAAAAAGCTGGTAAAGCTTTGAAAGCTATTGAAGAGGTACAAGCAGCAGTTGTGGCCCAAGATGGTGAAAAGGTTGAGGCAGCATTAATTAAAATGCGAGCAGCACTTACCGCCATGTATGAAGTTTTAGGTCGAATGCCAGAAAGATGTGATCCATATATTTACTTTCACAGAGTAAGGCCCTACATATTTGGCTGGCGAAATAATCCATCACTGCCAGATGGTGTGGTCTATGAGGGAGTGGATGAGTACAAAGGTGTGGGACAAAAGTTTCGGGGTGAGACTGGCGCTCAGAGTGCGATCATTCCAGCAATGGATGGTGTTCTAGGTATCGAGCATGAAAAAGATGAGCTGCGCGAGTATTTAATGGAGATGCGCACATATATGCCACCAAAACATGTGGCATTTATTCAAGCGGTAGAGGCTGGTCCATCAGTGCGTAACTTTGTAACTACGATTAAGCGGAGCTCATTAACTCAAGTATTTAATGATTGTATTGAGTTGGTCGCAAACTTTAGAGCGATGCATTTAGAGTATGCCGGAACCTATATCCACGCTCAAGCCCAAGCCACCCCAGGAAATCCTTCAGCAGTTGGCACCGGCGGCACACCATTTATGATCTACCTGCGCAAGCACCGAGATGAGACTAAGAAACAAACTGTTTAACCACCATAAAATAAGGATTTGCTAAGGCTTAGGTATCAATTACAATTAGTTAAGATTGCATGTAGTAAAAGGTAAAACAACTAAAAAGCTAGTAAACAACAAACAGGTTGGAGGATGCGCTGTATGCAGGCCTCATCCGCGCAACAATCACATATTCTAGAATTACAATTATTAGATTCTGAAGTAATGCAGGCAAATACCAAATTAAAATCACTGCCTGAAATTGAGCAATTACTCCATATTGATAAACGAATTACCTCAGCTAATGAGGAGCTAGCCCAGGTAAAAGCTGAGGCTGATCAAATCGCTTTAGAGCTGCGCCGTGGTGAGGTAGATGTTGAAACAGTTACCGATCGAATTAAAAAAGATGAGGCCAGATTATCCTCCGGCAATGCCACCCCAAAGGAGTTAGAGCAGCTCCAACATGAGGTGGAAAGTTTAAAGAAACGGCAAGTTGATTTAGAGGAGATTGAACTTGAGATCATGGTTAAAAATGAGGCGATCGTTGCTAGGTTAAATACCTTAACTACAGATCTGAGCTCACTTGAAACCTTAAAAACTGAGATCAATCAGCGATTAACTACGGCAAGTACTGAGGTTAATCTACTTATCTTAAGTAAAACTACTGCCCGTAATGAGGTTGCTACCAGAATAGAAAAACCATTACTAGATATTTATGAAAAGGTGCGCACATCTACTGGCGGTGTTGGCGCTGCTACCTTAATAGGGGATAAGTGCGGTGGTTGTAATCTAACTATTAACGCAGTTGAGATGAATCGAATAAAAGCGCTAGCAAAAGATGAATTACTTCGCTGTGAAGAGTGCCGCAGAATTTTGGTAAGAGTTTAATGGCTAGACACTTTGTTATTACCGCAGATGGTGGCTCTAGGGGAAATCCGGGAAAAGCTGCCTATGGCGCAGTTGTTTATGAAAATGACAAGCTGGTCAAAGAGGTGGGTGCTTTTATTGGTATTGCATCAAATAATGTTGCTGAGTATGAAGGATTAATCGCAGGGTTAAGGGCGGTAAATGAGATAGATGCAGCTGCCACAATCTTGGTAAAGATGGATTCTAAATTAGTAGTTGAGCAGATGAGTGGGCGGTGGAAGGTTAAGCATCCAGATATGAAGAGCTTAGTTAAAAAAGCCTTTGCTAGCCATGATCCAAAACTTGTCTCCTACCAATGGATCCCGCGGGAGGAGAACTCACACGCAGATTCAATCCTTAATGATGTATTAGATTCACAAATTTAACTCGCTTTTGCCTAAAAATATCTTCGGCTATCATTAGCACTGAAGAGTCGTCTGGATCATCGCGTTATGAAAATACCGAGGAAAGTCCGGACTCCAAAGAGTAAGGTGATGGCTAACGGCCATCCAGGGAAACCTGCGGGATTAGTGCCACAGAAAATAAACCGCCATTAGCAATAATGGTAAGGATGAAACGGTGGTGTAAGAGACCACCAGCATTTACGGCAACGTATATGGCTAGGTAAACCCCACCTGGAGCAAGACCAGATTGTTGGCACTTTAAGAGCTACTCGCTCAAGTCAACGGGTAGGTTGCTTGAATCTGTAAGTAATTACAGATCTAGATGGATGATGATCAGTTCGCAAGAACTACAGGATCCGGCTTATAGGGCGACTCTTCTTTAAATTGAGCGAGGCGGGACAAAATCCCGCCTCGTTTCATTATTTCTTTTGGAAT
>LIBD01000098.1 GCA_001437855.1 Actinobacteria bacterium BACL4 MAG-120820-bin23
CTAAAAACTGTTGACCCTGCTCGATACAAAGAGGCGGAGATCTTCTTCGGCTAGAAGATGGGTCAAAATTGACCACATCCTGCCAAGCAGATTGCATACCATTATCTAATGAACGCCAACTCAATTTTTAACTCAAATCTGAAAGCTGCCCAACAGCCAACCTGGCCTGATCAAGGCGCGGTTGATTCAGTTGTAAAAGAGTTAGCTACCTACCCACCATTAGTTTTTGCTGGCGAGTGTGATAATTTAAAGGCGAAGATTGCACAGGCCGCTGCTGGTAACGCATTTTGGCTACAGGGTGGAGATTGTGCTGAGACTTTTGTAGCTGCTACTGCAGATTCAGTTCGAAATCGCATTAAGACAATTTTACAAATGGCGGCTGTCTTACAGTATTTTTCATCATTACCAGTAGTAAAAGTAGGCAGAATGGCTGGTCAGTTTGCAAAGCCGCGAAGCAATGATAATGAAACGCGAGATGGTGTGACACTGCCTGCTTACAGGGGAGATGCTGTCAATGATCTTGAGTTTACTAAAGGGGCTAGAACCCCTAATCCAAATCGACTACTTAAGGTGTACAACACATCGGCATCAACACTAAATCTGGTAAGGGCTTTTACTCAAGGCGGCTTTGCTGACATCAGACAAGTCCATAGCTGGAATAAGGGATTTGCAGCCGATGCCAGATTTAGCGCTCGCTATGAAGAGATGGCCAATGAAATCGGTAGAGCACTACAGTTTATGCAATCTGCTGGAGTAGATCCTGAGGCTTTTAAGTCGGTAGATTTCTATTCAAGTCATGAAGCATTGATATTGGAGTATGAAAAAGCTTTAACCAGAATTGATTCAAGAACTGGCAATCCTTATGATGTTTCAGCCCACTTTGTGTGGATTGGTGAAAGAACTCGACAACTAGATGGTGCGCATATGGATTTTGCAGAAAAAATTCATAATCCAATTGGAGTTAAGCTTGGGCCAAAGACGACACCAGAAGAAGCTCTTGCAATAATTAAGAAGCTAAATCCAAAAAATGAGCCAGGGCGCTTAACATTTATTTCACGTATGGGTGCAACCTTAATTCGCGAAAAGCTACCACCACTTGTGGAAGCAGTTTCCAAATCAGGAGCTATAGTTTTATGGGTTTGTGATCCCATGCATGGAAATACCTATGAAGCACCAAGTGGATATAAGACCAGAAAATTCGATGACGTTTTAGATGAGGTTAGAGGATTTTTTGAAGTTCATAAGAAATTAGGTACTCATCCTGGCGGTATTCATATTGAACTAACCGGGGATGATGTTACAGAGTGCGTTGGCGGTGGAGACCAGATTAGCCATGAAGATCTCGCAACACGTTATGAGAGTGCATGTGATCCAAGGCTAAATCATACTCAATCGTTGGAATTAGCTTTTTTGGTTGCAGAAATGCTTAGGGACCACAAAAAATAAAGGTTTAAAAAAATCTCCTCTAGGTATATAGTAATTAGGTGTTGCTTTCAACAAACTTAAAGACTCCAGTAGGGGAGTTAAGTTTGATTGCAGATGAAGACATCCTTATTGCTGCCGGATTTAGTGGGGTTGCTAATCTAATCAGCCGCTTAGATACACAGAGTGCCGAGCAGAAATTATCAAAGTCTTTCAGAATTCCTATTATTTCAGATTTAATATCAGATTATTTTGATGGAGACTTTAATTCACTCAATGGCATTAGGACTCGTCAGTCAGGTGCAAAGTTCTCACAGGATGTATGGAAAGTGATGAGAAAAATCCCGGCAGGAAAGACGATCTCATACGCAGAGTTAGCAAAGCGAGCTGGTTCGGAGGCCGCCGTTAGAGCTGCTGGAACCGCTTGCGGGAACAATTTGATTGCACCAATAATTCCCTGCCATCGGATCGTTAAAAGTGGTGGTGCATTGGGAAATTATGGTTATGGAGTAAAAGTAAAAGAGTGGTTACTTCGTCACGAGGGCGCTCTTAAGTAATTTTGGAATAATACTCTTAATTTTATCAATATCTTTATCGGTAATATCAAAGTGAGTAACAAGTCGTAGGTATTTAGGGCCAAGCGCAGAAGTGAGAATTCCTGCTTGTTTAAGTTGGATAGCAAGTTCTTCGGCAGAAATTTTATACCTTGAAAGGTCTAATCCAACGATGTTTGTTTCAACAGTTTCACTATTAATTAAGTCTGGTGCTATATCCTCAATTGATTTTGCTATTTCCTTTGCTCTTAAGTGATCTTTAGCTAATAACTTAAGATTATTATCTAATGCGAAATCTCCAGCTGCTGCTATTAATCCCACTTGGCGCATGCCACCGCCATATCGTTTACGCCATGGCCGTGCTTTAGAAATTAACTCCTTACTTCCTAACATTAGTGAGCCTATGGGTGCTCCAAGCCCCTTAGACAGGCAGACACTAAGGGTGTCAAAGTGCTGTCCATATTCAGAAAGTGAAATTCCTGATGCAACATGAGCATTCCAAATCCTTGCTCCATCCATATGCATTTTCAAACCCAGTTTTTTACTTTCTTCTCTCAAAATTTTTATTTCAGAAAGTGGTTGGACAGTGCCGCCACCAAAATTATGGGTATTCTCAATCGCAATCGCCGTAGTCGACACTAGATAAGGGCCAGAATTTGGTTTAACAATATTCAATACATCTTCTGCTTTTAATAGGCCTCTGTCTGCTGCCCATGTTCTTGTAGTGATTCCGCTAAATACCGCAGCTGCGCCTAATTCAGCACGTACGATATGTGAGTTAGTTTCTGTAATTAACTCCTCGCCTGGTGAAACAAGGAGTCTTATTGAAAGCTGATTTGCTAAAGAGCCAGATGTACAAAAAAGCGCTGCTTCCTTACCAAATAAATTCGCAACCTTCTCTTCTAGTGCATTAACTGTTGGGTCTTCGCCATATACATCATCACCTACTGGCGCTGAAGCAATTACAGTGCGCATTTCTTCCGAAGGTTTAGTGACTGTGTCAGATCTAAGATCTATCTGGGAATCAATCATTCTTTAGCTCCGCACTTTTATTATTTTTACTCTCTGACCAAATTACCATAGCCATTGCAGTCATAACTAGGGCGCCACCAGAAGCAATTCTTAATGTTAATGGATCATTATCAAAGTAGAGTCCAAATATAAAGGCAAAGGGTACCTCCATTGCTAGCACAACTCCCGCTGCGGTTGCAGTCATAACAGATTGAGCCTTAACTTGAATTAAGAATCCTAAAAATGTTGCAAAGAGAGCTGTAAACAATATCGCAGTCCAAACTGAACTATCTGGTGGCACTTGATAGCCATTTCTAAATGAAATTATCAGGAATAGAAGGGCAGAAACCAAAATTTGGATAAGGGTCAGTGGGTAGGCATTTTTCCCATCGCTCCATTCACCTAAGGCAACAATCTGCATTGCAAAAATTATTGCTGA
>LIBD01000099.1 GCA_001437855.1 Actinobacteria bacterium BACL4 MAG-120820-bin23
AGATGCTGCTTGAGAAAATAATGTTTTTGCTGCATCAGTTACATTTTTACCAAATAAGTTTGAGATTAACTCTGCTTTAGATGCAGCATCTCTTGAATTATCAGTTAATGCTCGGCGTAGCCCAACTGATGAGCTAAGGACGGTAAGGGCGGTAAAAAGATCAGCGGAGAATTGGGCAGCATCAGTTGCTGATTGTTTACTAACCAAATCAGCTAAAGATTTGCGCAGAGTCAATACAGATGCTCTACTGCTTCCACCCAAAATTTTCATAATTACTTACTCTTCTCCAGATCTGCAATAAATCGGTCAACGATTCGAGATTGACGGACCTGGTCATCTAAAGCTTCTCCGACAATCTTCCCGGCCAACTCAGTAGCAAGTGCGCCAACTTCATTACGAAGTGATGTAAGTGCTTGCTGACGTTCAGCTTCAATTGCAGCAGTAGCTGAGGCGGTAATTCTGGCTGCTTCTTCAGCTGCTTTACTTCGAAGATCCTCAATAATTGCAGCCCCTTGCACTCTGGCATCCTCTCGGATCTTTTGTGCTTCACCACGAGCTTCATTTAATTGGGTTGTGTACTGGGTTAGAGCTCGCTCTGCTTCAAGTTGTGCGCGCTCTGCTTTTTCCATTCCCCCTTGAATTGCCTCAGTGCGCTCTGCAAATGCTTTTTCAAACATTGGCACAACCTTTGACCTAAGAACTAAAAACAGTAAAGTGAACGCAACAAAACCAACGATTAGCTCCGCAGTATGCGGTACTAATGGGTTAAGTTCCTCACCTGCTGCCCAATTATTAAGAGTATTTAACGACATGTTTTAGTAAGCCTTTGCTTATTAGAGAACGAAAGCTAGAACTAGACCGAACAGCGCCAAAGCTTCAGCTAATGCAAAGCCTAGGAATGCGATCGGCTGCAAAACAGATCTGGCCTCTGGTTGGCGTGCTACACCACTTATGTAAGCAGCGAAAATCATGCCAGTTGCGATTGCAGGTCCGATTGCAGATAGGCCATAACCGACCAGGTTGAGTGTGCCTGTCATTTTCTTTTCCTTCTTTCTTTGTTGGTTGGTTTCTTTATTTTTCTTCTTTATTTATTCTGTTAGTGCTCATCTGCTAACGCACCCGCTATATAGAGAGCGGTTAGTAGGGTAAAGATATATGCCTGTAGGCACTGAACCATGAACTCAAAAAAGGTTAGGGCAATACCGAAGGCAAAGGCAAATGGTGAAACTATCTTTAGGCCAATTGCACCAGAAAGTAGG
Organism: Actinobacteria bacterium BACL4 MAG-120820-bin23; assembly: GCA_001437855.1. GTDB lineage: Bacteria > Actinomycetota > Actinomycetes > Nanopelagicales > Nanopelagicaceae > Nanopelagicus. The sequence continues at coordinate 1,260 of LIBD01000099.1, forward strand.
TGCTCTCCTCCTAAAATAAAGACGAGCAGAAGTAGGTGGCCAGCAAACATATTTGCAAATAAACGAAGTGAGAGCGTTAGCGGCCTAACTAAGAAGTAGGTTGCCACCTCAATAGGGGTTAAAAGAATGTATACCGGCTTAGGTACTCCTGGCATAAACATAATCTCTTTTAGGTAGGCAATTAAACCTTTGTGCTTGATAGCAACATAGTGAAAAATTACAAATGTAAATAATGCTAAGACATATGGAAAGCTAACTCTAGACATAGTTGGAAATTGCAAAAATGGAATAATTCCAAATAAGTTGTTTGTTAAAATAAAAGTAAAAAGAGTAAATAGGTATGGAACAAATCGCATGAATTCATGCCCAATTACATCTCTTGCTAGATCATTTCTAACAAAACCATAAATTGATTCACCTGCGAATTGAAACTTTGATGGCACAATTGCAGCTTTTCTGGAAGAAAGAATAAAAAATACCGAAATTAAAATTACGGAGAAGAATGCTAAAAATATCGGTTTAGTAGTAAATGGATTATCGCCAAATACTGGAGGTAAATTAAAATCTGCAGTACTAGGTGGTTTGAAACCATCCTCACTTGCTAGATATGCGCCCACTAGTTCTCCTGAATACTTGTATATGGACTTACCTGCGCCGAAAGGGAAGAAACGGCTACGGGCGAAACCCTATTAGGTATCTAAGATTAATGTGAAATTTGCAAGGGTAGAAATCGAGCACCAAATGCTGAGAATCCAGGTTGGGTGATATTAATCGCGTCCAAATCGAAGCCACACAAGATAAATTGAGGCCCCAGCACCTAGTAACAAGCCGATAAGTAAGAAGTATGAGGTATCCAGCCATTGGTCAACTCCCCAGCCAATACCACCCCATATTAAAAGTCCAGAGAGCAAATATCCGACAATCGACCACAGTGCATTCTCTTCATTCTTTGAGTTATTCAAATCATCATTCTTTGAGTTATTCACAAAATGTCTCCCTCTTTTTTCGGTAGGGGTAATTGAACACGCAACTTTAGAAAGCTACGAACCTCACCGAATAACCATGCCATGGTAATCAAGATTGCGCAGATTGCAAAACTTGCTCTATCGACAGTGCTTCGATCGGTAAATCTTGTAACTAATAGAAGAAAAATTCCCATAAAAACTACCTTGGCAAAATAAGAAAACATGGCCAAAGCCATGGTGATCATTGGGTCTAAATTACGTGATATTCGAGCAACTAGTAAATGAATGCTGAAAAAAATAATCACAGTAACTGACGCTAAAATTGCTCCAACCGCACCAGATTTGCCTTTAAGTGTTGCCATAACTATTAGCGAAAGCAGAGCTGTAATGGATGCCGGAATTATTGCTCCTTGCCACAACACAGTATCGCTTGATTGATTATTACTCATTAAATTTTAATTTCTTGTCGAAATTTAACTAATAAAATCGAGACTCCAAAGATTACAGTTCCAGCTAAGAAGGCTACCCAAATTGGTGTAAATGCTGCTATAACTGTTGGTAGTGCAAACATTGCTGTCCAAAGATATAAAATAATGGTAGTTCGTTGCTGAGTTAACCCTAACCGCATTATGCGATGGTGTAAATGTTCACGATCGGCATCAAATGGTGATCTGCCTGCTTTTACCCTGCGAACAATTGCCATCACGAAATCTAGTAATGGAATAGCCAAGATTGAGAACGGCAGTAAAAGTGGCAGTAGTACATTCCCACCATTTTCTTCCGTGATTGCAGAGGCATCGACCTGACCAGTAAGAGTTATTGCCGATGCACTAATTAGTAAGCCTAAAAACATAGCACCGGAGTCACCCATGAAAATTTGAGCTGGGTGAAAATTGTGCGGTAAAAATCCAAGGCAAAGGCCGATAACTATCGCGGTAATCAACGATGGTGCACCAGCTCGATTTAAACCATTTACCACCGCAAGTAAATATGAAAAGGCAAAGAATGAAGCTGCACAAATCATTACTATGCCTGTTGCCAAGCCATCTAGTCCATCAACAAAGTTAATTGCATTTATAACCACCATTACAAACAAGACTGTTAACAACTGTCCAATATTTGTTGGTAAAGTAGTAATTCCATTTATTGGTAGCCATAAAATTTGAACTCCATAGATCAATAAAATGCCGGCCGA
>LIBD01000100.1 GCA_001437855.1 Actinobacteria bacterium BACL4 MAG-120820-bin23
GTGAACCTGCATCTTCGGCAAATTCATAGACAACTCTGCGATTTCCTACAACTCCAAACTCTTGATCATAATCAAAGAGAGCTACCTGACGTGACAAAGTATCAATATAGAAAAACTTCTTTCCTGAGGAGTCCCAGCAGAGCCCGTTACTCAGCCCGATGCCAGAGATTAAGGTTTTAACACTTTTAGAAGAGTCTATTGAATACAACGCAGCGCTTGCCTTAGCAGGCTGATATCGCATCGTGCCAGCGACAAAGTTACCGAAAGGATCACACTTTCCATCATTAAAGCGAATGTCCTCGCTCTCCAAAACTCTTGCAAGATAATTGATTTTTCCATCAGCTAGATCTACTGTGGCAAAGCCATCTCTTACAGCAGCGATATACCTACTTTGATCCAAGAGTCCAACTGCTCCGATGTGGATACCAATATTTATTGAGTCAACCTGGCTGTTTGAGGGATTGAACCGATGAATTGAGCCTCGAGTAACATCAACAAATATCAATTCACGGCTTTGACTATCCCAAATAGGGCCTTCGCCGACTTCAGCGTCGAAACGAAGTGCTAACTCAACACTCATCTAATAACCCGCGCACTTCCACCTTCAGCTAACTTCTTTACCTCAGCCAGAGAAGCCATGCTGGTATCTCCGGGAGTTGTCATTGCAAGTGCCCCATGGGCCAAGCCATATTCGATTGCTACCTCAAGCTTGAGTCCAGTTAGTAATCCATAAATTAGGCCTGAAGCAAAGCTATCGCCGCCACCGACGCGATCAAATATTTCCAAATTTTCATATAACTTGCCCTGAACAAAGCCTTCGCTCTTTGACCAGGCGAGTCCGGTCCAGTTATTAATCGTCGCACTCTTGACACTTCTTAGAGTGACAGCGATTACTTCAAGGTTTGGATATTTTTGGCTCGTAGTCTCAATCATCTTGCGATAAGCATTTATATCTAATTTATCGTAGTTACCACTCGAGCCCGCTATCTCAATTCCTAAAGCAACCTCAAAATCTTCTTCATTGCCAATCAAGACATCAATGTTGCTTGCTAATCGTTGATTTACCTGCTGCGCTCTGGCTTTGCCACCAATGGACTTCCAAAGACTTGGGCGATAGTTAAGATCATAGGAGACTATTGTCTTATTGCTTCGAGCTATTGATGCTGCCTCTAAAGCAACATCGGCGGTAGTGGAAGAGAGCGCTGCAAAAATTCCTCCAGTATGAAGCCATCTAGTTCCTTGGCTAGCGAAAATTTCCTTGAAGTTAAAATCATTTGTCGTTAATTGAGACACTGCAGTGTTACCTCGATCTGAGACGCCCACTGCTCCCCTCACGCCAAAGCCACGCTCAGTGAAGTTGAGGCCATTTCTAACTTCTCGGCCAACGCCATCGAAGTCTCTCCAAATAATATTCTCAGTATCTACCCCACCTTGCAGAATTAAATCTTCGATTAGTCGACCCACTTCATTATCAGCAAGAGCTGTGAGAATTGCTGTTTTCATACCAAAGCATTTACGCAAACCTCGAGCAACGTTGTATTCTCCGCCGCCCTCCCACAAATCAAATCGACGTGCATTTCGAACTCGACCACTTCCAGGATCGAGGCGAAGCATCACCTCGCCTAACGAGAGTAAATCAAATGCCGCATCTTTTTTGATTTTCATTATGGCTCCTAATTCAGCTTTGAGGCTAGTACTGCAAGGCGTGCAATTTCGGTTAAATTCTTCTCTGCCATTGCAGATTTTGGAAACATCCAACTTCCACCAACAGCAAGAACACACTTCTCTGCAAGATATTGAGCAGCATTCTCCTGGTTAATTCCTCCAGTTGGAATAAAGCGAGTAGTTGGAAATGGAGCAGAAATGGCTTTAAGAGCCGTAATCCCTCCTAGGGTCTCAGCAGGAAACCACTTGAGCTCATCCAGCGACTCTCCAAGACCTGCAAGGACTTCGGATGCAGTGGCTACTCCTGGCAGATAAGGAATTCTTAATTCTCTTGCCTTTGCCACCAAATCACTTCTAAAGCCTGCTGAAACTGCAAACTCAATGCCTAGATTGCTACCACGGTCCAGATCTGAGTCTCTTGATACCGAGCCCATTCCAACGCAAAGCCCCTTAATCTGCTTCATCATCTCTATAGCTTGCCAACTAGCAGGAGTGCGGAGAGTCACTTCAACAATATCGATTCCAGAGTCCATCAAACAATTACCCAAATCCTTAGCCCAAGCCGCATCTTCAATGACAAGAACTGGGATTACGCGATTTTTTCCTAACGCCTCCATTGATATGTCAATTCTTGATCATGTAGCCGCCATCGACGATGACTACTGAGCCTGTCATGAAAGATGACTCTGGGGATGACATCCAATAAATACTCTTAGCAATTTCTTCTGCTGTACCCACTCTCATTAAAGCATGCATGGATTCAACATCTTTGCGATACTTCACTGGATCAGCGGATTTCTCAAGCCCTTCAACAGTAAATGGAGTTTCAATCCATCCTGGCGCAATTGCATTGACTCTAATCTTAGGTGCAAGCTCTAAGGCCAATGATTTAGTAAGAGAGTCGACAGCACCCTTAGTTGTGCAATATGCGGCATATCCCACAGAGCCAATATAACCCGAGATTGAGCTCATATTTACGATGCTTGGTTTATCACTCTTTTCAAGAAGATTCTTTAGGTGCTTAATCGAAACCACCATACCCAAGACATTTACCTCAAACATGTTTCGCCACTGATCTAAATCAGCGCTTTCAATTATCGACAGATAGTTTCGACCTGCAATGTTTATTAGTGTGTCTAACTTTCCATACTCTGATTCAATAAAATCGCGCACTTTCATCCAAAGCTTCTCGTCGCAAATATCACCTTGAAAGAAATGATTACAATTTCCACCACTTGGTCTTTGATCCACTCCAATAACTTCAAAGCCTTTTAATTGAAATTCTCGCGCAGTAGCAAGCCCCATGCCACCTGCGGCGCCAGTTACCACTGCAATTGCCTTCATTGGCTCTCTTTGCTGTCGATGCGAACGGCTGAGTAAGGACGCAAGACTATGGCCTCAGACTCCAAAAATGAATCACCTACTAAGTTTTCTGATTCATAGGGAATAAACCACTTTTCAAAAGGAGTTCTTACTTCATTTTCACTTGGATTTACCAGAATAGTTTTAGCCTCGCCCTTATTCCGATAACTTATACCGAAAATTTCGTCCGGAGTTTGACTTGAATCCCACCACTTAACTTCGCCAAATTTATAGGAGTCACTCGACTTAAGAAGCGCTAATTTAGGAAGGAGACTTTCTATTCCCTCTTCTCCCCCAACAAACATCATGAAAGGGCCTGGAAGGGAGCCAAAGATGCAGGTAAGAAGTTGGGTCATTTGAAGTCCAAACTGTTCACGGCGCCAC
>LIBD01000101.1 GCA_001437855.1 Actinobacteria bacterium BACL4 MAG-120820-bin23
CCGCTACTTCTTTGATAGTAATAACACAGACATTCAAGTCCTATGGCCACAAAGACAAGTCAATGAGTTCAATAAGCTTCCAGGGGATGGATCAAAAGTTAATAACTCCAGCATCTCAGTACTAATAAAGAATAATGATATTTCACTTTTCTCTGGGGGCGATATCGAACCTGAAGTCCAGGAAGCAATCTATAGATCAGGATTGCTCACTCAGGTGGATGTCCTAAAAGTTTCTCATCATGGCTCTGCCTATCAATATCTACCTATGCTGGAGATGCTGAATCCAAAGGTTGCGATTATCAGTGTGGGTGAGGGAAATTCTTATGGCCACCCTGATGGAAAATTCATCAGTGAATTAGCCAATAGAGGCGCAAAAGTTTGGCGCACTGATCAATCTGGTGGCATATCTGTTATATCAACCAATAAGATCAGGGTTGTCGGCAAAGAATGGTGGAAAATCAGGTGGGGTTAGTATTAATTCAAGGACCAGAAGCACTATTAGCTGACCGTGTAATTACTAATGTAAGTTCAAGATTTCCTAATGCACAGATTTCTAATTTGCATGCAGATGAGTTAGAGGTTGGAGTGATAACTGATTCACTAGCTCCTTCTTTATTTGGTGACCAGCGTATTGTTGTTATTAGAGATACTCAGGATTTAACAGCCGAATGTGCTGATGAAGTATTGGCTTATTTAGAAGATGAAGACAGTAATTTACTTTTAGTACTTTGGCATAAAGGTGGGGTAAAAGGTAAAGGATTAATAGATAAGGTTAAAAGGCTTCAGCCTGAAGTATTTTCCGCCGAAGCAATTAAAAAAGATAGTGAAAAAGCGGAGTTTATCCGGAGTGAATTTAAAGTATTAGGACGAAAAATTACTACTGAGGCAGTTCAGGCATTGATAGATTCTTTAGGTAGTGACTTACGTGAACTAGGCGCAGCATGTTCTCAACTTGCATCTGATGTTGCTCTTCAAAAAACTATTGATCAGGATGATGTAGCAAAATACCAGCAAGGAAGAGTGGAAAGTACTGGATTTGATGTAGCAGATGCGGTAGTTGATGGTAGAACTGCTGAAGCGCTAATAAGTTTACGTAATGCACTTGCAACAGGAACAGATCCAGTATTAATCGTTAGTGCTTTAGCTTCATCATTTAGGACTCTTGCAAAGGTATCAGGAAGTTCTAAAGGGCTTAATCCCTACGAATTAGCTTCCTCTCTTGCTTTACCGCCTTGGCAAATTGAAAAGGCTAGGCGTCAATTATCTGGTTGGAGTGAAAGTGGATTATCAAAAGCAGTGATTGCGCTAGCTGCCCTTGATGCTGATATTAAGGGGGCGGCTGCAGATCCTAAATATGCCCTTGAAAGGGCTCTAATGACCGTATCTTCAGCAAGGGGAACTCGATAATAAGGCTCAGTTTGAGCGTAATGACTAGCGCTGATACCCTTGCGATCTTGAAATAAGTTTCAAACTAAACGAGAAAAGGTAATCCCAAGTGGCAAATATTAAGTCTCAGATTAAGCGAATCCGTACCAACAACAAGGCACAGGATCGAAACCGGGCTTACCGTTCTGCTCTTCGTACTGCTATTCGTAAATTCCGTGAAGCAGTAGTTGCTGGTGATGCTGCAAAGATTAAATCTGAATTCAGAGATGCTTCTCGTTCATTAGATATGGCTGTTTCAAAAGGTGTAATTCATGCTAACAATGCAGCAAACAAAAAATCAGCGCTGGCTAAATTGGCCAACAAAGCTGGTATTCGTTAATTTCTTAGACTTTTTTAAGGCATAGATGCCTGCTATTTCAATTGCTAAATCTCCGCAGCCTGCTGCAACCAAACCTGAACAAATAAGAAATTTTTGCATTATTGCACACATTGATCATGGTAAATCCACACTCGCTGATCGAATGCTTGGAATTACTGGCGTTGTAGAAGATAGAAATATGCGCGCACAGTATTTAGATCGAATGGATATTGAGCGAGAGCGTGGAATCACAATTAAAAGCCAGGCAGTGCGATTGCCATGGAAATCTGGGATAGATAATCAAGATTACATTTTAAATATGATTGATACGCCAGGCCATGTTGATTTCACTTATGAAGTTTCAAGATCTCTAGCTGCCTGTGAGGGTGCAATACTTCTTGTCGATTGTGCTCAAGGTATTGAAGCTCAAACTTTGGCAAATCTTTATCTAGCAATGGAAAATAATTTAACAATAATTCCAGTGTTAAACAAGATTGATCTACCTGCCGCCCAACCCGAGAAATTTGCTGAAGAACTTGCCAACCTGATTGGCTGTAAACCAGAAGATTGTTTGCGTGTATCTGGCAAAACTGGTGAAGGTGTCGAAGTTCTATTGGATCAAATTGTGAAACAAATTCCACCACCAGTTGGCGATCCGAAAGCCGCTACTCGAGCTTTAATCTTTGATTCTGTTTATGATTCATATCGGGGTGTTGTTACATATGTAAGAGTTGTAGATGGCCACCTATCCCCAAGAGATCAAATTCAAATGTACTCAACTGGAGTGCGCCATGAAATGTTAGAAGTTGGCGTAATTTCACCTGAGCCAATGGCCAGTAATGGCCTTGGAGTTGGCGAAGTCGGTTATCTAATTACTGGCGTAAAGGACGTAAGACAATCTCGAGTAGGCGATACCGTAACTACATATAACAATCCGGCAAAAATAGCGTTAGCAGGATATAAAGATCCAAAACCAATGGTTTTCTCTGGTCTATTTCCACTAGATGGTGCTGAGTACCCAATGCTGCGCGAGGCGCTTGATAAATTACAACTAAATGATGCAGCTTTAGTTTTTGAACCAGAATCTTCAGCAGCACTTGGTTTTGGATTTAGGTGTGGATTCTTAGGCCTACTTCATATGGAGATTGTGCGAGAAAGATTGGAAAGAGAATCAGGATTAACTCTTATTTCAACAGCTCCAAGCGTGGTCTATAACGTTACATTAGATGATGGAAAAAAATTAGTTGTTACAAACCCATCAGAATATCCGGATGGAAAAATTGCAGAGGTTATGGAACCAATCGTTAAGGCAACCATTTTAGCTCCAAGTGAGTTTATTGGAACAATAATGGAGCTATGCCAGCAGCGACGAGGCGTGCAAAAAGGAATGGATTATCTCTCTGAAGATAGAATAGAAATTCGCTATACCCTGCCGTTAGCTGAAATAGTTTTTGATTTTTTTGACCAGTTAAAATCTAGAACCCGAGGATATGCCTCTTTGGATTATGAACCAATTGCTGAGGAAGCAGGAGATTTAGTTAAGGTAGATATTCTTTTGCAAGGTGAGAAAGTTGATGCATTTAGTCAAATAGTTCACCGCGACAAAGCATATGCCTATGGAGTATCAA
>LIBD01000102.1 GCA_001437855.1 Actinobacteria bacterium BACL4 MAG-120820-bin23
TGAACGAGCAACTTCGGTACAAAAATGTGTGCGGACCCTAGACATTGATGAAGTTGGAAAAACTACAAGACATGCTTCATTTTTTCAAATGTGCGGAAATTTTTCTTTTGGCGATTACTTTAAAGAAGGTGCTATTGCGCTTGCATGGGAGCTACTTACAAAACCTATTGCAAATGGGGGGTATGGGTTTTCTGAGGACAAACTATGGGTGACAGTTTATGAGAATGACGATGAGGCGGCTGAGATTTGGGAGAAGAAAATTGGCGTGCCTGCAAAAAAGATTCAGCGGCGAGGAATGGCAGATAATTTTTGGTCAATGGGCGTTCCAGGTCCATGTGGGCCCTGCTCTGAAATTTATTTTGATAGGGGTAGTGAATATGGCAAAGAGGGTGGACCTATTGCTGATGAGGATCGTTACCTAGAAATTTGGAATTTAGTTTTTATGCAAAACGTTCGAGGTCAAGGTGGGGACAAGAATTCCTTTCCAATAGTTGGAGAGTTACCTGCAAAAAATATTGATACTGGGCTTGGTCTTGAACGAACTGCTGCTTTACTTCAAGGAGTTGAAAATATCTATGAAATTGATACCACTAAAATAATTTTAGATAAAGCATCTGCCTTAACAAAAGTTAAGTATGGTAAGCAAGAGCACACAGATGTTTCTCTTCGAGTTATTGCTGATCATACTAGAACAGCAATGATGTTAATTGGTGATGGAGTTACGCCTGGTAATGAGGGCCGTGGCTATGTCTTAAGGCGAATGATGAGAAGAGCGATTAGAAATATGCGATTACTCGGATCTCAGGATTTGGTGATAAATGAGCTGATGCAAAGTGCAATTTCAGCTATGGGAGCTCAATATCCAGAACTTGTAAAAGAATCAGATCGTATTCTGGCAGTTGCTGAAGTAGAGGAAGAAAGTTTTGTGCAAACTCTTAAAAGTGGTACAAATATTTTTGACTTAGCAGCGGATCAAGTCAAGAGTAGCAAGGGTAAGTCAATCGCTGCTGACACAGCTTTTAAATTACATGACACATATGGTTTCCCATTTGATTTAACTCTAGAAATGGCACGAGAAAAAGGGCTAGAGGTAGATGAATCTGGATTTAGAAGACTCATGGATGAGCAACGCCAAAGAGCAAAAGCTGATGCTAAGTCAAAAAAGAGTGGACATACGGATTTATCAGAGTATAAAACAATTGTAGATAAGTCTGGATCTACCAAATTCGTTGGTTACGAAAATATTTCATCTGAAGCACAGTTAACTGGTTTATTAGTGGATGGAAAATTAACAGCAGAGGTAAATGCTGGAACAGAAATTGAAGTCACCCTAAATCAAACACCGTTTTATGCTGAAGGTGGAGGACAGTTAGCGGATGCTGGAATTATAAAACTAGCTAACGGTGCCATCATTGAAGTCAGAGATGTTCAAACACCTCTTCCGGGCTTAATCGTACATAGAGGTATTGTGAAGTCGGGTGTAGTCAAAAATTTACAACAGGTAGTTGCAGAGATTGATACCAAGCGAAGAGTGGCAATTTCTAGGGCGCATACTGCAACCCATATGGTTCATAAAGCTTTCCGTGAGATTTTAGGTGAGACAGCTACTCAGGCAGGTTCTGAAAACTCTCCTGGAAGATTCAGATTTGATTTCCCTTCTACCAGTGCTGTAGCAGAATCAGTGTTAAATGAAGTCGAAGCTCGAGTTAACGATTTATTGATTTCAGATCTTCAAGTTCATGCAGAAGTTATGTCTCAGGATGCTGCTAAGAAAATTGGCGCGATGGCATTGTTCGGTGAAAAATATGGTGATCAGGTGAGAGTAGTTAGCGTTGGCGATTGGGCAAAGGAACTTTGTGGTGGTACCCATGTTTCTCGCTCGGGTGAGCTTGGATTAGTTAAATTACTTTCAGAGTCCTCAATTGGTGCAGGAGTTCGAAGAGTTGAAGCGATAGTTGGGCGCGATGCTTATGACTTTTTAGCTAAGGAACATTTACTACTTAACTCGTTAACTGAAGTAATTAAGGGAGCAAAAACTGAGGAGTTACCCGAAAGAATTTCAGACTTAGTTGATAAAGTAAAAACTTTGGAGAAGGAATTAGCTTCTTTTAGATCTGCAAAAGCAATGGAATCAGTAGGTAAATTAGCTAGTAAAGCTAAGAAGATAGGCAACTTTACTCTGGTGATTGAAAAATTAGAGGATGATGTTTCCATTGAAGATTTGAGGTCCATCGCGACAAATTTGAAGTCAAAAAATAGTTCTTCAGTTATCGTTTTAGCATCCATAAATAGTGAAAAACCACTTCTTGTAGCTGCTGTATCTGATGAGGCAATTAAAGCTGGCATTAAAGCAGGAGAGCTGATGAAGGTTGGATCAACTGCTTTAGGTGGGGGCGGTGGTGGTAAGGAAGATTTTGCCCAAGGCGGTGGCGTAAATGCTGGCGAGATACCTAAGGCATTTGAGGAAATAACTAGGGTTGTCACCGGAAAAGTAAGTTAAAGGTGGAGAATGAGTAGACCAATTACGATTGGAAGACGTATTGGTTTCGATTATGGGGAAAAAAGAATTGGTGTTGCGACAAGTGATAGCGAATCAATTTTAGTTTCACCACATGCAACTATTCTGAACGATGCACAATTAGAGGTTAAAATAGGCGAAATTTTGGATGATGTTCGGCCTACTTATGTTGTAGTTGGAAATCCCAAACATTTATCTGGTCTTGAAAGTGATAAATCAAGGTCAGCAATGACTTTTGCATTACAGATTAGGAAGAAATTTGCCGGTCCAATTTATTTAGTTGATGAACGATATTCAACTGTAAGTTCTAGCAATAAGTTAAGGGAATTAGGAATTTCTGAGAAGGATGGACGATCTATCATTGATCAAATTGCAGCAATAAGTATTTTAGAGGCAGCTCTGCAAAACGAGAGAGCAGGAAGCCCCATAGGAGAGATTATTTGAGAAAAATTTCTAGTTTGATATTAGTTGCCGTGGTCACTACGGCCTTGGCAATTGCAACCCATAATGCGTTTTTACTGAATGATTACAGGAGTACTAGCTCTGACCAAAAGGTACAAGTGCTTATAGAGTCTGGGGACACTGGTTACAAAATCTCTATTAAACTTGAAGAATCAGAGGTAATAAAAGCAGCAAAAGTTTTCTATAAAATCGCCCTGAATGATCGAAGAGCTAAGTCAATTGCTCCAGGGGTTCATGAGATAGATAAGGAGATATCTTCTCGATCTGCCTTAGAACAATTACTAGATAGTAGGCGAATTTTAGGTGTATTTGGTTTCCCTGAAGGGTTACGTAAAAGCGAGATATTTGAGTTGCTTTCAAAATCCCAATCTGTAACCGG
>LIBD01000103.1 GCA_001437855.1 Actinobacteria bacterium BACL4 MAG-120820-bin23
CAAAGCTCGACACTTCAGTAGAAATACTGGGAGAGAAATTTGCTCTTCCTTTCGGAATTGCTCCGACAGGATTTACACGCATGATGAATGCGGAGGGAGAAGTTGCTGGAGCTCGAGCTGCAGATAAATTCGCAATTCCTTTTACGCTCTCAACGCTTGGAACTAGCACAATTTCTGAAGTGGTTAGCGCAGCACCCCTTGGTCGAAATTGGTTTCAGCTATATATGTGGAAGGACCGAAAAGCATCGATGGCTTTAGTTGATCAGGCTTGGAGCGCAGGAGTAAGAAATTTGATTTTAACCGTAGATGTACCTGTAGCTGGCGCGCGCCACCGAGATACACGCAATGGATTAACAGTTCCTCCCTCTTTAACCCTTGGAACATTACTTGAAGCAGCTCCGAAATATGAATGGTGGTGGAATTTCCTAACCACTCCAGAATTGCGATTTGCCTCCATGTCACAATGGAATGGAACGGTGGCCGAACTGCTTGATTTTATGTTTGATCCCAGCATGACTTTTGATGATTTAAAATGGATTAGAGCCCAATGGAAAGGGACTTTGTCCATTAAGGGAATCCAAAATGTAGATGATGCAAAAAAAGCCGCTCGATTAGGCGTTGATGCAATTATTCTGTCAAACCATGGCGGAAGACAGCTTGACCAAGCTCCAAGGCCACTTGAATTAATAGCAAGCTGTCGAAAAGCCGTAGGAAGAGGTACCGAGATCCACATTGATTCAGGAATTATGCGGGGCTCAGATATTGTGGCGGCGCTAGCACTTGGAGCGGACTTTGCCTATGTGGGCCGCGCTTATTTATACGGGCTGATGGCTGGAGGACAACAAGGCGTTGAGCGATCTCTTGAAATTCTTGCAACAGAAATCAAGCGCACGATGAAGTTGCTGGGCGTATCGAATGTAAAGGAACTTAATTCCAAACACATTAATTTCTTGTAATCGAACAGATTTGAGCCAAGACTTTATGCTATCCTCAAATCGTGTTAGGCTAGTTAGTTAATATCTAATAAGGAGAATCGTCATAAAACTAAGCACCGCAGCAACTTACAAACCGATTCCGATTAGCTCGGTTGAAATTCACGGCTGGCTTAAACAGCAATCGACGCGGGCACTGCAGGGTTATATCGGCTCCCTGCCACTTATAAGTAAAGAGGTCTGGGGCGATGTCTTTGCTACTGGAAAGCTTGGAATCAAATCTACTTACGGTACTGGAAACAATGTCGCGAAAGTTGAGTGGTGGAATGGTGAGAGCGAAGGAAATTGGCTGATTGGCTGGATTGGACATGTGCTACTGCAGGGTGAGAGTGCTGAAATAGAAAAGGTTCGAGTTTATCTTCAGCGAATTCTGAGCCACCAAAGCGCTAGCGGATACATCGGCATGTTTAATGATGAGGCACAGGAAAGTCGTGGCTTCATTATCGGTGATCTGTGGACGCAGAGCCGGGCATTAATTGCACTGCAACTTTGGGCAGATTACTGGAACGATGATCAAGTGCGAAGCAGCGTTTCACGCGCTTTGGATTACACCATCACCCGTTATCGCAAGTCGGATAAGAATCTGCGCTTTCAAACCCCCACTGGCGATAGTTGTGGAGCGGGCCATGACCTGATGTTTATGGACGCACTTGCCGAACAAACTCGACAAACTGGTGAGATGAGATTTATCGAATTCGGGCGCGAGTTGTATGCCGATTACTCTGTAGGTGAGATGGAGTGGCATGAAACTGATGGCCAAATAAAGCGATTGTTGTCAGATGAGCCAATAGTTGGACATGGTGCTCACGCAGTTGAGTACTTAAGAGTTCCGCTATCGCTTGCCGAGTACCTCGGAGATGAAGATTATCTAGCAGCATTCCAAAATGGCATGGTAAAGATTGAACCTGCGATTGGAATTGGCGGCGGAGTCAAAAGTGATGAGCAGATATCACTGCCAGGTATAGCGCCAATCCCACTACCAGAGAATGGGTATGAGATCTGCACGATGTTTGAAATGATTATGGCTTTACTTGAGTCAGCACGTTTCACCGGTAACTTCCACTACCTAGACCTTGCCGAAAAGTTATTTCTCAACGATGTACAAGCTGCGGTAACAAATGATGGAAGACGAACAACATACTGCTTGTCACAAAATCAGCCGGCAGCAACGCACACCATGGGGACAAGATGGGATATCTCAGCCACTCATGATGATGTTGCGGTGTGCTGCGTTCCAAACGCCGGCAAAATCCTGCCAATCTTTGCCCGTCGGATGGTTGCACTTGCTGAGAATCTTGTCAGTTTTCAACTTTACGGTCCGATGGCGGCAAATTTGCAAATGCAAGGCAAAGAGTTGCTGGTTCGACAAGAGACTGCATACCCATTTGAAGAGCAAATTACCGTTCACATCGGCGCACCAGATCTTCGCTTTACTGCAGAGTTCAGGGTGCCAGCTTGGTGCAAGCAGCCACAAATTAAAGTTATTGGCGCGAAGGATGTGGTCGAAGAAAAGCTTACTGATCGTATTCGAGTTACTGCGACTTGGTCAGCTGATTCCAAAGTTGAGCTAAATCTGCCACAACAGCTTACCCAGCGCACAATTCCAGATGGGAGATATGTTTTTGATGTTGGCCCGTTGGTTTTCTCAGTACCAATTGCACACGTAGCGACGGAGTATCGAGAGTATGCGGTAAAAGGTTATGCAGATCTAGATGTGGTTGCTGCAAATGCAAAATGGATTTTCCCGCCAACATTTCGGGAGCCGGATTTAGCTACTGCCAAGGTGGCAAGGCGTTCATTGCTAGAAGGCCATTATCCATGGAGTGATCAACCACCTATCTCGATCTCAACAACTTGCTGGAATCCAAACCCACACGCTGATGAAGGCTTAGATATAGTTGCATTCCACACTGTCAATCTAGTTCCAATGGGAAGTACCGTTCTGCGATGGACGGCATTTCCGCCGGCAAGATAGGCTCGCACTTATGGTCCAATCCCAACATGTTTTAGTTACTGGCGCAGGTGGTGATATCGGTACAGCAATTGTCGAGGAGTTCCTCAACGATGGCGCAACTGTCACAGCTGTAGATATTAAATCTGAGGGTGAAATCCTTAGCCGCTACAGCAAAGCACACCAATCCAAGATTCGTCCGGTCTGTCTAGATCTTTGTGACCGAGATGCGGTCAATGATCTCATCCATTCTGGTGCACCATTGGATGCAGTAGTTGGAAATGCTGGCGTTGGTGGCACCTCACCCTTTGTTGATATTGATGTTGCATTTTGGCAACGCACCCTGGATGTTAATCTCACAGCGAATTTTAATTTAGGACAGGTGGCAGCTAAACATTTCATAAAAAA